>NZ_GG774816.1:102364-105927 GCF_000163675.1 Bacteroides sp. D22
GAAGCATGTGCACAGCGCTCCCGGACAGGCACCTGTAACCGAGGTTCATACTTATACCTACGACCTTGCGAACCGCCTGTTGAAGAGCGTTTATCAATTGAATGACAGGGATTCTATCACTTTGGTTGACAATATTTACGACGAGGTCGGTCGTCTGTTTGTAGACAGGCGCAACGGTGTTCCTGAATTGCGTACAAATTACAGCTACAATCTCCGTTCTTGGCTGAAAGGAGTCAGCAGCCCGTTATTCAGCCAGACTTTGAACTATCAGGAGACTATTAATGATATTGCCCCTTGCTATAATGGTAATATCAGCAGTCTGTTTTGGCGTACGGCACAGAATAATGCTTCAAATGCATTGATTAGTTCTCCTGAAAAAGGCTATGGTTTTACCTATGACGGCCTTTCCCGCCTGAAAGACGCTGTTTATGGTGAAGGCACATCCCTGAATCAAAACCGGAACCGCTTCAATGAGCAAATAACTGGTTATGACAAAATGGGTAATATCTTGGGTCTGCTTAGATATGGTCAAACGGGTACGGATTCTTACGGTCTGATTGACAACCTGAATCTGACCTACAATGGCAATCAACTAGAGTCCGTTTATGACAATGCCACTAATTCTGTATTTGGTAATGGTATGGAGTTTAAGGATAATGCCCATGAAACGGTCGAGTATGCTTATGATAAAAATGGTAACCTGACTAAAGATTTAAACAAAAATATAACTGGAATTCAATATAATATCTTAAATTTGCCTAGTCACATCACCTTTGCTGACGGAAATAGTATTGTCTATGAATATGCTGCAGACGGCAGTAAAGTCCGTACCACGCATACTATAAATGATAACGTCACGTCTACTGTTTATTGTGGCAATGCGGTCTATGAGAATGGCAGTTTGACGATGTTGCTGAATGAGTCTGGTTATTATAGTTTTCAGGATAACAAGTTCCACTTTTACATTAAAGATCATCAGGGAAATGTCCGTGTAGTTGCTGATGAAACCGGCAAAGTTGATGAAGTGAATGATTATTATCCTTTTGGTGGTTTGATGTCTAATGCATGCAATAATGTGCAGCTTTATAAGTATAATGATAAAGAGTTGGATCGGAAAGGTGGATTGGATTGGTATGATTATGGGGCAAGGCATTATGATGCGATGATAGGAAGATGGTGTGCGGTAGATTCTTTAGCAGAAAAATATAATTCTTTTAATGTTTATAATTACTGTGGAAATAATCCTATTAGATATGTTGACCCTAATGGTAATGGATGGGATGAAGCTTGGCCATTTTTAAAAAACTCTCTTTCAGTTTCATTCTCGATAGGTTCGCAAGCGAATGCTGATATTAAGGTAATGGGAGTTAATGTTGGACTAGGAGTAAATGGAGGTAGTATGAAAATTGGTGATGGGCCTTTAACTGTTGAAAAGGGTTTGTCAATTGGAGTTGGAATTTTTAATGCAGAGAATTATACAAGAGCTTATGAACTTGATTCTTGGACCTCTGTTAGAGAAAGCGGTTATACTGTTGGTATTCCTTTAATAACAGAGGATCATAAAAAAACTGAAACCTTTGATTCTACAGGTAGATATTTTGAAAAAACAGGAGAATCGAATACTATAGATACAGATTATACTATAGGGGTTTCTGCGAGTGTTATTTTGGGTGCTGATATTTCAATAGATTTGTCTGAGATATGGAATTTTTTTGAGGCATTATTTAAATAGAAAGTTAAGATGGAAGAAATGAAGAAAAAAAGATTTTATGCCATAGTTATAGATTTTTTTATAGCTTGTATTATGGTTTGGATGGTAGATGCTATTATAAGTTTGATTGTAACTCCTACTCCGCCTTTCTTAATGTTTCCTACAGCTTGCGCTATGCATTTTTTTGTGTATTATTTCTTCTGTAAGGACTGTTATAAAGGTATGAGTTTTGGAAAACGTATCATGGGAATTCAGATTATAAATCTTAAAACTCATAATATAGCAGGTCCTTTGAGATGTGTAGCGCGTAATCTTTGTTATTGTCTGCATTTTATCGAACTTGTTATCTTTTTTGCAAGTCCAAAGGGACAACGGATAGGCGATATTTTGACTTCTACAAAAGTAGTACAAAAAAACGGTTGTTTACAACAAAAAATCAGGCCAGTGGCTTTTACATTTATCGCTTTTTTATTTATTTGGATATTAGGAGTTGTAATCTCCTATATAAGATTAAAGTCTCTTACTATGCAATGATATAAATAAACTTTTTTCTTAATAATCCAAGTTTGATGCTTACGCAAGAGGGTGTGCCTGTTGACACACCCTCTCGTTGTCTCCTATGTCTCCCGTATGTACTTTCGTACGTTCCGACAGTTGCTACGGATGATGTCCTTTCTCTGGTGGATGATGAAGTCCGCCTTACAACCATTTCGGTAACCCTACGGTCAAGGTTCAGCACGGCTTTTCCCCTTTGGGGCATGACCTGATCACATTGCAGGACTACGATGCCCTGAACCGGGCCAGCAAACTCTGGCTTCCTGTGGCGTATGGCAGCAGTGACGGATCTTATGTGAATCCCGGCAAATTGTCACAAACCGCCCGTTCCTTTTTTCTTTACGGCATGGATTCACATCCCTACAGCCTTACTGTGTATGACGGCTCCGCACTGAACGAGGTGGTGGAGGAATATGGTCCTGGCAAGAACTGGCATACTACGGTAACGTTCGCTTCGTACTTCCTCCGCTGGCTGCGGATAGTTTGACGGCAGTACAGTCATACGCTGAAAGCCATCCTGTTTTGCAGAAGTATGCTTACATCTATCATTACGACAAGTATAATCGTTGTATCTATAAGAAACTCCCCGGCTGTGACTCTGTTTACACGATTTATGACGCTGCCGACCGACCTGTTTTTACTCAAGACGGTGAACAGCGCAAACGAAACGAGTGGTTTTTCAGTATTCCCGACGGGTTTGGCCGTGTTGTATTGAGCGGCATTTGCAAGAATCAACCGGCTTATGGTGCGGAGTCCACCCCTCTTGATACTGTTGTTGTAAAAGCCGTTTGGGCGAATGAGGAGAATCCGTTGAAAGGTTACCGGTTGGAAGGTATAACCTTAAGTTCCCCGACTGTCTTGTCGGTCAGCTATTACGATTCCTACGACTTCCTTGGTAAAAACGGTATTCCCGATGACGCAACGACAGCTTACTGCGAAACAGCCGGTTATGGCAAACGTTATGGAGATGATTGCAAAGGGCAACAGACCGGAATCTTGACCGCCCGTTTTACAGACAGGGAATATACAGGCTTCATTTACTCGGCATTGTACTATGACGACCGCTACCGCGTTATCCAACGTAAGGGCAATAACGGGCAGAACGGCACTGAATCCGTTTATACGGCTTACAACTTCGAGGGCAGCCCAACGAAAGAGAAGCATGTGCACAGCGCTCCCGGACAGGCACCGGTTACCGAGGTTCATACTTATACCTACGACCTTGCGAACCGCCTGTTGAAGAGCGTTTATCAATTGAATGACAAGGATTCTATCACTTTGGTTGACAATATTTACG
>NZ_GG774816.1:106134-126983 GCF_000163675.1 Bacteroides sp. D22
AACGGCACTGAATCCGTTTATACGGCTTACAACTTCGAGGGCAGCCCAACGAAAGAGAAGCATGTGCACAGCGCTCCCGGACAGGCACCGGTTACCGAGGTTCATACTTATACCTACGACCTTGCGAACCGCCTGTTGAAGAGCGTTTATCAATTGAATGACAAGGATTCTATCACTTTGGTTGACAATATTTACGACGAGGTCGGTCGTCTGTTTGTAGACAGGCGCAACGGTGTTCCTGAATTGCGTACAAATTACAGCTACAATCTCCGTTCTTGGCCGAAAGGAGTCAGCAGCCCGTTATTCAGCCAGACGTTGAACTATCAGGAGGCTATTAATGATATTTCCCCTTGCTATAATGGTAATATCAGCAGTCTGTTTTGGCGTACGGCACAGAATAATGCTTCAAACGCATTGATAAGTTCTCCTGAAAAAGGTTATAGTTTTACCTATGACGGCCTTTCCCGCCTGAAAGACGCTGTTTATGGTGAAGGTGCAAGCCTGAATCAGAACCGTAACCGTTTCAACGAACAGATAACCGGTTATGACAAAATGGGTAATATTCTGGGGCTGCTTCGTTACGGTCAAACGGGTACGGATTCTTACGGTCTGATTGACAACCTGAATCTGACCTACCATGGCAATCAATTACAGTCGGTTTATGACAATGCCACCAACTGCGTATTTGGCAATGGTATGGAGTTTAAGGATGCAGCCCATGAAACGGTAGAGTATGAATATGATAAAAATGGCAATCTGGCTAAAGATTTGAACAAAAAAATATCTGAAATTCAATATAATATCTTAAATTTGCCTAGTCACATCACCTTTGCTGATGGAAGTAGTATTGAATATGAATATGCTGCAGACGGCAGGAAAGTCCGTACCACGCATACTATAAACAATAACGTCACGTCTACTGTTTATTGTGGTAATGCGATCTATGAGAATGGCAGTTTGAAGATGTTGCTGAATGAGTCTGGTTACTATAGTTTCCAAGATGACAAATTTCATTTCTACATCAAAGATCATCAAGGAAATATCCGTGTAGTTGCGGATGAAGATGGGAAAGTTGATGAAGTGAATGATTATTATCCTTTTGGTGGTTTGATGTCTAATGTATGCAATAATGTGCAGCCTTATAAGTATAATGGTAAAGAGCTGGATCGGAAAGGCGGATTGAATTGGTATGATTATGGGGCGAGACATTATGATGCGATGATTGGACGTTGGCACGTGGTGGATTCGATGGCGGAGAAATATTATGGTTGGAGTCCGTATACGTATTGTTTGGCAAATCCGATAAAATATGTAGATATTATTGGTGCTTTTACATCTCCTTATTACACAGAGGATGGTCAATTTTTGGGCGTAGATGAAAATGGGTTTACAGGTAATATTTACATTACAGATGAGGAAGTTTTTGAAAAGTATTCTAAAAACGGAATTGCTAATTCAAAAGATATTCAGAAAGATATGAATACTATTTTAATGAAAGATAAACTTTTAACTTCAGCAGCTGAATCTCATATATATACAGATATACTAAAGAAAAGCACGGATGCAAAACTTGATGTGTCGCAACTTTATAACGGTGAAGTGTCAATTGTGGAAGATGTGGTGAAGAGAAAAGATGAGGTTGTAGGGGTAGGATATAATAATCCAGAAGGGCATAGAAATGCTCCTAAGTACAGTCAATCGTATGTTGATGGAAAAATTAGAGTAACTGTAGCACAAGGTTCTAATCAGCATGATTTATATACAGTAGAAAGTGTGCAAAACTATTTAGGGGTGCATGAGTATTATGGTCATGGAATCAACAATTGGAGTCAAAAGGATACACATTGGAAATGTTATAATGCTCAAATGAATCATCCAACTTTTAGTAAATTACCTAAAGATCAACAATATGAAATCAAAACAAGAAAATATCACTATTATATCAATCGTAATCGTTAGGCGATTTATATGTTTTTTCGGTATAGCGATAATATTTGTGCTCAATGGGTATGCTCAAATAAACGAGTTGTCAATAGAATTGGAAATAGTAAGTATCAGTAAAGGAGATTATCATCCGAGTCCTCAAGAGTTGGTTAAAGGAGATACTTTTCCAAAACGAATTGATTTTGAATTCATTGTATATAACAATAGTAATAAAATGCTTATGATTGGCTCAAATACTCGTTGTTATTATCATTTTGATGGAAAAGATACTAACTGTGAAGAAATAGGACGTTTCTTAATGATAAATGGTATGGATACTATTCCTCTTTATACGGACAGGTATTATTTGCATCCTAACCCGCATTCTGGCGTAAAAGCGATTTGGGGAATTATAGAAAGTTCAAAGGATTCTAAGACTTGTCCCATATTTACTCCATTTCTTAGGCGTTGGACTAATGTGGGCAACGATAACATTAAAGAACTTTATAACTATTTGAAATCTTCTCGTTTTGTATATGTTCCAATACTAGCAGATTATCAAAGAGCACTTAATAAAATTAACAATAAATCAATAATTGACTGTATTATTTATCCTCGTAATACACTTGAGGTGAAAAAGAAAGAGCCTTTTTCTGTTTTTGTTGGTTATTCAGAGGAGAAGGATCATGACTATATTTATCCTTCAGAAGATAAATAAAAACGAGATATTAGGAGTATGGTATTTTATCTAGATTATTGTCTTACCCTGATATAGGTTGACTATTTTGTAATCTCATTTGGTTGTTACCCTGATATGGAACTAGAAATTATTCTGTGTCAGGGTATTTTTTACATAAATGCGGAAATGAAAAGTTGTTTTCTCAATGTAATATCTTAAATTTGCCTAGTCACATCACTTTTGCTGATGGAAGTAGTATTGAATATGAATATGCTGCAGACGGCAGGAAAGTCCGTACCACGCATACTATAAACAATAACGTCACGTCTACTGTTTATTGTGGCAATGCGGTCTATGAAAATGGAGTTCCCAAGACGTTGTTGACAGAAGCTGGGTTCGTCTCCTTGAATGACAGAATATATCATTATTATCTGAAAGACCATCAAGGAAATAATCGTGTGGTCGCAGACCAAAACGGTACTATTGAGGAAGTGAATCATTATTATCCATTTGGCGGTATATTTGCTTCTGCGTCATCTGTTCAGTCTTATAAGTACAATGGGAAGGAATTGGATAGAAACGATGGGCTGGATTGGTATGATTATGGGGCAAGGCACTATGATGCGATGATAGGAAGATGGCATACTGTGGATCCGTCTGCTGCAAAGTACTATCGCTGGGATCCATATGTATATTGTAAGAATAGTCCAGTGAATAGAATTGATCTGGATGGAAAGGATGATTATACAATAAATAGTGCAGGCAGGCTTTTCAGAACTGTTGTAGAGGGTTCTACTAGTGATAGATTGATGAGTACCAGATCAGGAGTTGAACCGGTAACAGTTAATGATAAAGAATTACTTTCAGGAATGTATGTTATGCAAGATGGTAAATCAGGAGGTCTAGAAACTTATAATTCAACATCAAGCCTTGAGGATGCTGCAGCAGTTTTCAAATTTGGAGCTGATAATACTTCTGTTGAATGGAAATTGGATGTATATAATGATAAAGGAGATAAAACAGCTATTATCGGAACTTCGGGTAAAGAAGGTAGTGTATTTTCCGATAAATAGAGTGAATTGAATGTAAAAGGTGATAAAGTGGTAGATATGCATTCGCACCCATACAATGACAAAGCTTCTGGTCAAGACATGAATAATTTGAAAGTTGGGATAGGTGCTGTCTATCATAGGGACAGTAAAGTATTATTTTTCTATGACAGTAGAAATTCACGCATTGAGAGTGAAGAATATAAAATAGATACAAGTAAAACGTTGTTAGATAAATTGAATGATAAATTTATGAAGTAATGAGAACTACGTTTTTAAATTTGATATTTTTGTTTGCTATAGTAGGCTGTAAGCAGCCTGCTATCAACAAGGTTCAGCAAGCGGTGGAAGCGCAAGCAAAATTGTTTGTAGATAGTGGCTTGATAGTTAATGAATATGTAATATTATATGAATTGGCTATTAATGATTCTAATCATATATATAGGATTCAAGCAGCTGATTGTCCAGCAGATCTGAAATTTGAATATCCTTCGAAAATCCTTAAATATAAGGATAAATATCTTTGTTATATAGAATTGGATGAGTTACCCATGTCTGCGGATGAAATGATAGATATATCTGGTTATTCTGGCAATCTTGTGGAAGAAGGAGGAGGGGGAGAGAGTTGGATTTTGGTTGTCTCCAAACTTGGCAAGAAGAAAATATTAATAGATATTTCATTACTTGAGGGATGGGGTACATATTTTAATATAACGGAATTGTGGCCATATTTTTCTGGATATGTGAAAGGATGCCCGGTGCAGATGGGGATTATGTCTCATGATGTCGAGTTAAATGACTTCTATTTAAGTTGTAACATAGACAGTATAAAACGGAATTTGTTTTGGAATGAAAACCAACGTGCTACAATGATAAAAAATGTATATGGGCAAATTTATCTGAAGAATAATACAGACTCCGTAGTTTGCCTGTCGTCAAGTACTAAAAGACATTATGCTGTTGTAAATGGTCAGGATAGTCTTTATTTATCGCTTTGTGATTCTTTGCCCATTATTTTAGGACCGAATGAAAAAAGAATTTTAGAATATAAGAGTCTGCCTCGTCAGGATGTTTTTTTTAGAAATCTAGCGTTGATAGAAGATTCCTGGGGAGATTTCTATAAGTTATTTTGCAGATCGACATACAGCCTTATAAGTGTAAATGGGAGAGATTATCAAACGAAAGTGATGTTTCATGATATTGATAATTATGGATTTGATGTTTCTGCTATGCCTGGTTTTCTATTTCGTATATTAAACCACGGTATATATGATAAGAAAGATGGAGAGATGTCGAGATTTAGATTTTGGTCTGATAAGTGGAATGCTATGAATGATGCTGACAGGAAAAGATTATCAGAGGATGCAGATAAAAGATATCAAAGAAACGTGAATCGGATAAGGTATGGGAGTAGGTAAACTAATCTGCTTATCTATGAGTAAATAGTAAAAAATGTTTGGGTAATAAAAAATTCCGTTAGTCTACAAAGATTAACGGAATTTTTTTAAATCAACATACATCTACATCTTCCACTCTAATGGATTCGAATTTGAGAACAGTACCAAACTACGATAGAACATCTCTACGACGACAACAGAAACCTAATATAAGATTTAACAAAAATATAATAGATATTCAATATAATATTTTAAATTTGCCTAGCCACATGTCTACGCATACAGAATATGCACTTGATATTTTAGCTAGCCTAATTGTAGATACTGATGTCTTAATTGGTTTATCTATTAAAAGTCCTTAACAAAACCCCAATCCATCACTTTTTATTTGTTTCTTTGCACCAAATTCGGGTATAGTGTTGTCTTGTCATTCGAGGCAGCACTTAATTTTGCTTAGATAGTTAATGGAGAAACTCAGTATAAATGCTTGTCCGGTGTGTGGCGGTGCGCACTTGAAACGCGTCATGACTTGTACGGATTTTTATGCTTCGGGCGAACAGTTTGAACTGTATTCGTGTGAGGACTGTGGATTTACATTCACACAAGGAGTCCCCGTGGAAGCAGAGATAGGCAAGTATTATGAGACTCCCGACTATATCTCTCACACTGATACGCGCAAAGGCGCGATGAATAATATCTACCATTATGTACGTTCCTATATGCTGGGCCGCAAAGCGCGCCTGGTAGCCAAGGAAGCGCATCGTAAAACAGGGCGTTTGCTCGATATAGGTACGGGAACCGGTTACTTTTCTGATACGATGGTTCGCCGGGGCTGGAAAGTGGAGGCAGTGGAGAAAAGTCCGCAGGCACGTGAGTTTGCGAAGTTGCATTTCGATCTGGACGTAAAGTCCGAATTGGCTTTGAAAGAGTTTGCTCCCGGCAGCTTTGATGTTATCACCCTTTGGCATGTGATGGAACATTTGGAACACCTTGATGAAGTGTGGCAGCGACTTCATGAGTTGCTGACAGAAAAAGGAGTATTGATTGTAGCTGTACCCAACTGCTCTTCTTATGATGCTCAACGTTATGGCGAGTATTGGGCGGCATACGACGTTCCCCGTCATCTCTGGCATTTCACTCCGGGCACTATACAGCAGCTGGCTTCCCGTCATGGCTTTATTATGGCGGCGCGTCATCCGATGCCGTTCGATGCGTTCTACGTATCCATGTTGAGCGAGAAACATCGTGGCAGTTCATGCAGTTTCCTGAAAGGGATGTTTGCCGGAACGTTAGCGTGGTTTAATGCTTTAGGACGGAAAGAACGTAGTAGTTCCATGATTTATGTATTCCGAAAAAAGAGATAACGCATGGGAAATCAAAACAAATATAAGTCAGGTTCGATCTTCGACATGCAGTTCATCACGTCGAGTATCAGTACGACACTGGTGTTGCTGCTGTTAGGACTGGTTGTCTTTTTCGTATTGACGGCGCACAATCTTTCCGTATACGTCCGCGAGAATATCAGTTTCTCCGTTCTTATCAGTGACGACATGAAAGAAGCGGATATACTGAAACTTCAGAAAAAACTGAATCAGGAACCTTTCGTGAAACAATCCGAATACATCTCTAAAAAACAAGCATTGAAAGAGCAGACGGAGGCAATGGGAACCGACCCGGAAGAATTCTTGGGCTATAACCCCTTTACCGCTTCCATCGAAATCAAGCTCCATTCCGACTATGCCAATTCCGACAGCATCGCGAAGATAGAGAAAATGATTAAAAAGAATACCAATATTCAAGACGTGCTCTATCGAAAGGAACTGATTGACGCTGTGAATGATAACATACGAAATATCAGTCTGGTGCTGCTCGCTCTGGCAGTGGTGCTCACTTTTATTTCTTTTGCTCTGATAAACAATACAATAAGGCTGGCCATCTACTCGAAACGCTTCCTCATTCATACAATGAAACTGGTAGGGGCGAGTTGGGGATTCATCCGAGGACCATTCCTCCGAAAGAATGTATGGAGCGGAATACTGGCAGCCATTGTTGCCGATTCCGTATTGATGGGAACCGCCTATTGGGCGGTGACGTACGAGCAGGAATTGCTTCAGGTCATCACGCCTGAAGTCATGTTGATTGTCTGTGCAAGCGTATTGGTATTTGGAATTGTAATAACGTGGCTATGCGCCTATTTCTCGATGAATAAATACTTGAGAATGAAAGCAAACAGCCTGTACTATATTTAGCGGATGGCGAACGGCTGATTGCAAACCTGTGTTTGTGTGTGGTTAGCATCCGTAACGCCCGGCTGATAGATTAAGGGAATGATTGTAATTAGTAATTTGTAATTAAATAAACTATGTCTGACAAGCAGAAATTTGCCTTTGATAAAGTGAACTTTATCTTGCTCGCGATAGGGATGGCGATTGTTATTATCGGCTTTCTATTGATGACGGGACCTACATCGTCCGAAACCTCTTTTGAACCCGATATTTTCAGTGTACGCAGAATCAAGGTAGCGCCGGTCGTTTGCCTGTTTGGTTTCTTGTCTATGATATATGCTGTGTTGCGTAAACCTAAAACAAAAGTAGAACAATAAAGAAATATGAGTTGGTTAGAAGCATTAATCCTTGGGCTGATTCAGGGGTTGACAGAGTACTTGCCTGTAAGCAGTAGTGGTCATTTGGCCATTGGGGCGGCATTGTTTGGGATACAGGGGGAGGAGAATCTGGCATTCACGATTGTGGTACATGTAGCTACGGTGTGTAGTACATTGGTGATTCTGTGGAAGGAGATAGACTGGATTTTCCGTGGCTTGTTCAAGTTCAGGATGAATGATGAGACGCGATATGTCATCAATATATTGATTTCAATGATCCCGATTGGTATCGTAGGAGTGTTCTTTAAGGATTATGTGGAGACGATTTTCGGTTCGGGACTGCTGATCGTGGGCTGTATGTTGTTGTTGACTGCCGCCCTGCTGACTTTCTCTTATTACTATAAGCCGCGTCAGAAAGAAAAAATCTCGATGAAGGATGCTTTGATTATCGGTATCGCACAAGCTTGCGCGGTTATGCCGGGGTTATCCCGTTCGGGGTCTACCATTGCTACGGGGCTTCTGTTGGGTGACAACAAGGCGAAATTGGCACAATTTTCTTTCCTGATGGTTATTCCGCCTATCTTGGGGGAAGCGTTACTCGATGGAATGAAGATGATGAATGGCGAAGATGTGGTAGGTGATATTCCTGCGTTGTCGCTGATTGTCGGTTTTCTGGCTGCTTTCGTGGCGGGTTGCCTGGCTTGTAAGTGGATGATTAATGTGGTGAAGAAAGGAAAACTGATCTATTTCGCTATTTATTGCGCGATAGCAGGGTTGGTAACGATTATATTGAGCTGATGAATTTTAAAAAAGGAGAAGTACTGTTTTTCAATAAACCTCTTGGCTGGACTTCATTTAAGGTAGTAGGGCACGCCCGCTATCATATTTGCCGTCGGATCGGAGTGAAAAAACTAAAAGTCGGCCATGCCGGAACACTGGACCCTCTTGCAACGGGGGTGATGATTGTATGCACAGGCAAGGCAACTAAACGAATAGAAGAGTTTCAATATCACACGAAGGAGTACGTCGCAACGTTGCGTTTGGGTGCTACTACCCCTTCCTACGATTTGGAACATGAGATAGATGCCACCTACCCTACCGAGCATATCACAAGGGAACTGGTGGAAGAAGTGTTGACGCGCTTTATCGGTGCCATCGATCAGGTGCCTCCTGCTTTCTCTGCCTGTATGGTAGATGGTAAACGTGCCTACGAACTGGCCCGGAAAGGAGAAGAAGTCGAACTAAAAGCAAAACAGCTTGTTATCGACGAGATTGAATTGCTGGAATGTCGCCTGGACGATCCGGAACCGATGATTCAAATCCGTGTCGTATGCAGCAAAGGAACATATATTCGTGCTCTGGCGCGTGATATTGGTGAAGCGCTCCATAGCGGAGCCCATCTGACAGGATTGATCCGCACCCGTGTAGGTGACGTCCGGTTGGAAGACTGCCTGAACCCCGAACACTTTAAAGAGTGGATTGACGGACAGGAAATAGAAAATGAGGAAGAAAATAATTAACGTAATAAGGAATAGATATGAAATTATCACAATTCAAATTTAAGTTACCCGAGGATAAGATCGCTCTACATCCTATGAAATATAGGGATGAGTCTCGTTTGATGGTATTGCATCGTAATACAGGTAAGATTGAGCACAAGATGTTCAAAGATGTGTTGGACTACTTTGATGATAAAGATGTGTTTATATTCAACGATACGAAGGTATTCCCTGCCCGTTTGTATGGTAACAAGGAAAAGACAGGTGCTCGTATCGAAGTATTCTTGTTGCGTGAGTTGAATGAAGAACTTCGTTTGTGGGACGTATTGGTCGATCCGGCACGTAAGATCCGTATCGGTAACAAACTGTATTTCGGTCCGGACGATTCGATGGTGGCCGAAGTGATTGATAACACCACTTCCCGTGGACGTACGCTCCGTTTCCTTTATGACGGACCTCATGACGAGTTCAAAAAGGCTTTGTACTCTTTGGGTGAGACCCCACTTCCCCACTCTATCATCAACCGTCCTGTGGAACCGGAAGATGCAGAACGCTTCCAGTCTATCTTTGCGAAGAACGAAGGTGCGGTGACTGCTCCGACTGCTAGTTTGCACTTCAGCCGTGAGTTGATGAAACGTTTGGAAATCAAAGGTATAGACTTTGCATATATCACTTTGCACGCTGGTCTGGGTAACTTCCGCGACATCGACGTAGAGGACTTGACAAAGCACAAAATGGATTCGGAACAAATGTTTGTAAACGAAATGGCGGTGAAAACCGTTAACCGTGCCAAAGATAACGGCAGAAATGTTTGTGCGGTAGGTACGACCGTGATGCGTGCTATTGAAAGCGCAGTTAGCACCGACGGACATTTGAAGGAATTCGAAGGATGGACGAATAAGTTTATCTTCCCTCCGTATGAGTTTACCGTAGCCAATTCAATGATTTCCAATTTCCACATGCCGCTTTCTACCCTGCTGATGATTGTAGCTGCTTTCGGTGGTTATGACCAGGTGATGGATGCTTACCATGTAGCATTGAAGGAAGGTTACCGTTTCGGCACGTATGGAGATGCAATGCTGATTCTGGACAAATAATGGCAAAAGTATATTTGGGACTCGGCACTAACCTTGGAGATAAAGAACAGAATCTCCGGGATGCCGTGCAAAAAATAGAAGAGCAGGTAGGGAACGTAGTTTCCCTGTCTGCTTTTTATGTTACTGCCCCCTGGGGCTTTGCTTCTGAAAATAGTTTCCTGAATGCGGCCGCTTGTGTAGAAACGGAATTATCTCCATTGGAAGTATTGCAAGAGACGCAAATGATTGAAAGGGAGCTGGGGCGTACCAAAAAGTCCGTCAACGGAATATATAGCGACCGTCTGATTGATATTGACCTGTTACTTTATGAAGATTTAGTGCTTTCTGTGACCTCTGCTTCCGGAGCAGAGTTAACCCTCCCCCATCCGTTGATGGCAGAACGTGACTTCGTTATGAAACCACTGGCGGAGATTGCTCCGGACATCTTGCACCCTGTGTTGGGAAAGACAATGAAAGGTATTTTGAACGCACTCTAACCCCTGTTCGGTGGGCATATATACTCACCGTATTGGGCATATATGTACAGCGTATTGGATATATATATCCAGTATGGTGAGTATATATACGCACCAAACAGACTATTTATTTCTTTTTCTCCGCAATAAACACCGGCAAATAGGCGATGCATCCTATCAGTACTGCATACAGCAAATGAATCTCCTGAAACGGCTTGTCGATGAAATGGCAAACAATGGCGTAGATAGCAATCGTGAATCCTACATAGAGCGCCAGCACTAAAAGCGTTTTTAATTTCTTATTTAGAATCATTATAAATCTATTTATGTGTTAAATACGTGGCAAAGATACTCATTATCTCCAAAATCTCTTTATCTTTGCAACCGAAATGAAAGTGTGGACAGATTTGAGTAGCTTGCAACCACGGAAAAAAATGCTAAAACACGTCTGATTGACGCCTTTCGGCTTATCCTTTGCAGCACTCGCCTCTCCTACTCTCTCATTCTTGATTCTTATTTTTTAATTCTTAATTTAAGAAAGATGGGATACTTATTTACATCCGAATCGGTGTCAGAAGGACACCCCGACAAGGTAGCCGATCAAATATCGGATGCCGTGCTTGACAAACTGTTGGCTTACGACCCCAGTTCGAAAGTAGCTTGCGAAACACTAGTGACTACCGGACAAGTGGTGCTAGCGGGTGAAGTGAAAACAAAAGCGTACGTTGACCTACAACTCATCGCACGCGAAGTGATTAAGAAAATCGGTTATACCAAAGGAGAGTACATGTTCGAAAGCAACTCTTGTGGTGTACTTTCCGCTATTCATGAGCAAAGCCCCGATATCAACCGTGGTGTAGAGCGTCAGGATCCGATGGAACAGGGTGCAGGCGACCAGGGAATGATGTTTGGTTATGCTACCAATGAAACGGAAAACTACATGCCGCTTTCTCTTGATTTGGCACACCGCATTCTGCAAGTGCTGGCCGACATCCGTCGTGAAGGAAAGGTAATGACTTACCTCCGCCCCGATGCCAAAAGCCAGGTTACTATCGAATATGATGACAACGGAACGCCTGTCCGTATCGATACAATCGTTGTTTCTACACAACATGATGACTTTATCCAACCGGAAGATGACTCTCAAGCTGCTCAACTGAAAGCTGACGAAGAAATGTTGTCTATCATCCGCCGTGATGTGATCGAGATCCTGATGCCTCGTGTAATTGCTTCTATTCATCACGATAAGGTATTGGCACTGTTCAATGATAAAATCATCTATCATGTGAATCCTACCGGAAAATTTGTAATCGGTGGTCCTCACGGAGATACCGGTTTGACCGGTCGTAAGATTATCGTTGATACTTATGGCGGTAAAGGTGCTCACGGTGGTGGTGCTTTCTCCGGAAAAGATCCTAGTAAGGTAGACCGTAGTGCAGCTTATGCAGCACGTCACATCGCAAAGAATATGGTTGCGGCAGGTGTAGCAGACGAAATGCTTGTACAGGTGAGCTATGCTATCGGTGTGGCTCGTCCAATCAATATCTTTGTCG
The DNA here is from genome assembly GCF_000163675.1 of Bacteroides sp. D22. NCBI lineage: Bacteria > Pseudomonadati > Bacteroidota > Bacteroidia > Bacteroidales > Bacteroidaceae > Bacteroides > Bacteroides sp. D22. Next base: position 118,389 of record NZ_GG774816.1, read on the forward strand.
ATACTTACGGCCGTTCTCACGTCAACATGACTGATGGCGAGATTGCGCGTGTTATCGACCAATTGTTCGATCTTCGTCCGAAAGCTATCGAGGAACGTCTGAAACTTCGTAATCCTATTTATCAGGAAACAGCTGCTTACGGTCACATGGGACGTGAACCGCAAGTGATAACGAAGAAATTCTTCTCTCGTTACGAAGGAGACAAAACTGTGGAAGTGGAACTCTTTACATGGGAGAAACTCGATTACGTAGATAAAATTAAAGCTGCTTTTGGTCTGTAAAACAGTCTGAAACAGGGCTTAACTTGTTAAGAAAGAGCTGCAATTTCAACTTCCTTTAATGGAAATTGAAGTTGTAGCTCTTGATTTTTAATAAGTTATATTTAAATAAATGTTTTTTGGCTACTAAGTATGTTTTATCGGAAATTGCTACTTTTGTATCGTAAAATAAAACAGACTGCTAAATGAAAACAAGATGTTGTTGTTCTAAACGCTATTTATTGGTGTTCTCTATTTTACTTGTCAGCGTAGGTAGCATTTTTATGTCTGTCTCTCTTTCTTCTTGTTCCTCTCCTTCAGTGAAGAATCCATTGTTATTATGCGCTGATTCATTAATGGAGACATGTCCTGACAGTGCCTTATCTATTTTGGAATCAATTACCTGTCCGCAGAAAATGCCACGTGCCGATCGGGCGCTTTATGCGCTACTGCTCACCCAGGCACGGCATAAAAACTATATTGCTTTAGAGGATGATTCGTTGATAAAAACGGCTGTTGACTATTATGGCGATAAGAAGAAAAGTCTGCGTGCTGCAAAAGCTCATTATTACTGGGGAGCTACTTATAGCGAAATGGGGTATACCTCATTTGCTGTAGAAGAATATTTGGCTGCTATTCGACTAATGCCCGTTAGGGATGAATTCTTAGCAATGATTTATGATAACTTGGCGGAGTGTTATGCAAAAGATGGTTTGAATAATGTGGCTATGGAGGCTTATCGTGCAGCTTATCAGATATTAAAAGGAGAAAGAGCACAAGTATACCCATTAAGAGGGATCGCAGGCGTATTTTTCTCGCAAAGTGAGAAAGATAGTGCATTATGTTATTATCAACAAGCCCTTGATTGTGCATTGACAATGCAGAATTCTAGTATGATAGGTGCAATTTATCATGACTTTGCTATGGTTTATAATGAAGAGAAAGATTATATCCGAGCAGATCAATATATATCAAAAGCTATTCTAGCAATGGGGCAGGATGAAGCGACTAATGCTTATTTGTTAAAAGCTGAAATTATGCTTAATTTGAATAAGCTTGATTCTGCGAGCTATTTTTTTTATAAAAATATGGATTATCTCGATATTAATGGAAGGGCTGTATGTTATGATGGAATGTATCAAGTAGCAAAGAGAAAAGGTCAATGGGAAGCTGCGATGAAAAATATGGATGCATATAAGGTTCTTTATGATTCTATCCAAGTTATGGCTGACAATGAGGAACTTAATCGGCTCATGGACAAACATCAATTGGAGGAACATAAAAGGTTATTGTCTGAGCGTACAAAAACATTGGTTTTTAGTTTAGTTACTGTATTTTTTTCTTTGATGGTTATATGTATCTTCTGGTTTATGTGGAATGATAGGCGAAGGAAAAAGTATTATATTGATTTGCAACACGAATTAACTCAAAAACGAGTAGATACAATGTTGTTGAGAGAGGAGGAGGTTTCTGAATCTAATAAGGAACATATAAATAAGAAAAGGTCAGATCTGACGGAACAACAGATTCAATTGTGTATATCCGTACTTAAGACTACTAATTGTTATGATCAATTGGAGGCGTTAGAGGGAGCGACTCCTAAACAGTTATTGGCGATGCGTAGCTTGAGGAAGGAAATACGTTCTGATATTTCTAACGCTTTTGTTGATGTGATGATGAATCTTAAGGAACGCTGCCCTGCTTTAACTGGCGATGATATCTTTTTTTGTGTTCTTTCACTGCTTTGTTGTTCAAAAACTGTTGTGATGGAGTTGATGGATGCTACATCAGATGCTCTTAAAACACGTAAAAATCGTATAAAGAACAAAATGGATGCGCAAATTTTTGAACGGGTATTTGGTGTTGATAATCAGTGAAATAGGACATGGTTTCTTGGCTGTTTTGTTTTTAGGTAACTGAGTGTTACCATTGTTACCACATAAAAATCGTTTCTTTTGCTTCATCTGTGTATTTTTGAAGCGAAATTTTAAACTCAATTATTATGAAAGCTAAATTTTTTCCTCTTTTGTTATTGACTATTTTGCTTCAAATGAGTATGTTTTCTTATGCGCATGAGATGATATCTGCACGGCAGATTAAATTGAGAACTAAGACTGAGGTACAACATCGGTCTGTCCCTGTTACTCCTGCTGCTTGTATTGAAAACTCATTGTTGTCTATAGACCTTCTTTCTACTGTTCCTACTGTAACTGTTATCATAAAGAATGCAGAAACAGATGAAGTTGTTTATACGTCTACTGATTTAAATGTAGATAAGGTTTATATTGATCTTACAGGTGAGGAGAAAGGTAAATATACTTTGGAGATACAACTTCCAAAGGAGGCCTTTACCGGAGATTTTGAATTAGAATAAATCTTTGAAATATATATTATTTGCAACTAACATAATGATGATATACCTAAATCATTAACTGATGAAGCCCCACTGTTGAAATATATGGCGCATTGCTGAAATGGCGATTAGATGACCGAAAGGGGAAAGATCGGTAAATTCTATCCGTGGGCTTAATAAACCTTGTGAAAGGCGCATAAAGGTATATTGAAACGTAGAATTAAAATCACTTTTTTAAATTGTATGCTGAATACTACTGGTAGGGTGTTCGAATGATTTTATGATTCGAATAATAAAGTTCATTCAGCAACAATTTGATACACCTGTTAGTAGATGAGATATCTGTGATAGATGTATTCTTTGTGAGAAAGGTTCTTGGACTTCTGGATAAGGAGTCCAAGATTTTTTTTATAGGGATAGATAAATGTAGAGATAAAAATGATCTCTGATTAAGTTGAATGTGAATAACGGAATTTTTTCGTAATTTTGCCTTCTCGATATAATAATGGATAGTGATGAAGATGAATCAGATAAATTCCGTATGTGTATATAGCGCTTCCAGTACCAAGATAGACGCTGTTTATTTCCAAGCAGCCGATACTCTCGGGCGTTTGCTTGCCGAACACCGTATTCGTTTGATAAATGGAGCCGGAAGTATTGGCCTGATGCGTTCTGTGGCAGATGCTGTATTGAAAAATGGTGGTGAGGTGACAGGTGTGATTCCTCGTTTTATGGTGGAGCAAAACTGGCATCATACGGGATTGACAGAACTGATTGAAGTAGAATCCATGCACGAACGCAAGCGGAAGATGGCAGATTTGAGCGATGGTATTATTGCTTTGCCCGGTGGATGCGGTACCCTTGAAGAACTGCTGGAGATTATTACCTGGAAACAATTGGGATTATATCTCAATCCGATTGTAATCCTCAATATAAACGGATTCTTCGATCCACTCCTCGAAATGCTTGAAAAAGCTATTGATGAGAACTTTATGCGCCGGCAGCATGGCGATATATGGAAAGTGGCGCAGACGCCGGAAGAAGCGGTTCAATTGCTTTATGAAACTCCTGTATGGGACATTTCCATTCGTAAATTTGCAGCGATATGATAGGCGACACACTAAGTTCCCGAAGTGCGGATACGCTGTCCCTTCTTCGGCAGAACCAGACTAGTCCGGCAAAGGCGGACACTGATAGTCTGCAGTTGGTTGATCTTCATGCTGTACAAGAAGTTGATTCCGGCTTTGAGGGGACCCCTATCTCCTACTCTCCCCGCACGGACGATGCCATTGCGTTGACCTTGCTGGCTTGTTTCTTTCTTTCCTCCATAGCCTTGGCGCGCGGAAAGAAATTTCTCTCCCAACAGGTGAAAGACTTTGTATTGCACCGTGAACGAACGAGTATTTTTGATAGTTCTACGGCAGCCGATGTGCGTTATCTCCTTGTGCTTGTGTTGCAGACTTGTGTCTTGTCGGGTATCACATTTCTCAATTATTTTCATGATACATGCCCTGCTTTGATGAACCGGGTATCCCCCCTCCTTTTGCTGGGTATCTACGTTGGATTCTGCCTTGCTTATTTCTTACTAAAATGGCTGATTTACATGTTTCTTGGGTGGACGTTTTTTGATAAAAATAAGACAAATATATGGCTGGAATCCTATTCTGCGCTCATATATTATGTCGGATTTGCCCTCTTTCCATTCGTTCTTTTTCTAGTTTATTTTGATTTAAGTCTCACAAATTTGGTCATAATTGGGGCTATTATTTTAATTTTCACTAAAATATTGATGTTTTATAAGTGGATAAAGCTTTTTTTTCATCAATTTAGCGGGCTTTTCCTATTAATTTTGTACTTTTGCGCTCTTGAAATAGTACCTTGTTTGCTACTCTATCAAGGTATGATTCAAATGAACAATATTTTGCTAATAAAATTTTAGGACGTTGAAAATTAAAAAAGTACTAGTGTCGCAGCCTAAGCCTGCGTCAGAGAAGTCTCCCTATTACGACATAGCTGAAAAGTATGGCGTTAAAATAGATTTCCGACCATTTATTAAGGTTGAAAGTCTTTCGGCGAAAGAATTTCGGCAACAGAAAATTTCGATTCTCGACCACACTGCCGTAATATTCACTTCGCGCCATGCTATTGACCATTTTTTCACTTTGTGTACTGAATTGCGCGTGACAATTCCCGAAACGATGAAGTATTTCTGCGTGACGGAAGCTGTTGCATTGTATATTCAGAAATATGTGCAATACCGCAAGCGTAAGATCTTCTTCGGAGCTACCGGAAAGATTGAGGACCTGATACCTTCCATTGTGAAGCATAAAACGGAGAAATATCTCGTTCCGATGTCAGACGTACACAATGACGATGTGAAAAACTTGCTCGACAAGAATAACATTCAGCATACAGAAGCTGTGATGTACCGTACAGTGAGCAACGACTTTACACCGGACGAGGAGTTTGATTATGACATGTTAGTGTTCTTCAGCCCTGCCGGAGTGACTTCATTGAAGAAGAACTTCCCTGATTTTAATCAGAGAGAGATTAAGATCGGCACTTTCGGCTCTACTACCGCACAGGCTGTACGTGACGCAGGTCTCCGTCTGGACCTTGAAGCTCCTACGGTGCAGGCTCCGTCAATGACTGCCGCACTTGATATGTTTATCAGAGAAAACAATAAATAAACAGAGTGGGTATATATACTTTGTGTAAAGCCGAAAGGCTGAATAGTAAAATTTTGATCGGAAAGATGTTTGAAGGCGGCGTTTCGAAGTCGTTTTCCATCTTTCCGATACGCGTTGTATATATGCCTGTTGAGCAGGGCGAGGCTCCTGCTTCTATATTAATCAGTGTATCGAAACGTCGTTTTAAACGAGCGGTGAAACGCAACCGTGTGAAACGTCAGATACGCGAAGCCTACCGGAAGAACAAATCTCTCCTGGTGGACGAATTGCAACGCCGGGAGCAGCGGTTAGCCGTTGCCTTTATCTATCTGTCGGACGAGCTTATTGCAACTTCCGAATTGGAAGAAAAGATGAAAATAGCGCTTGCGCGCATCTCTGAAAAACTATCCTCATGAAACCTCGTAACTCCCGGATATCTGCCCTGTGGGTATTCTTAACGGGAATTTTGAGGAAAGTATTCTCTTTCTTGTTGCTTGTTCCCATCTACTTTTACCGGGTTTGTATTTCGCCTCTTACTCCTCCCTCTTGTCGATTCACGCCAACTTGTTCGGCTTATGCTGTCGAAGCAATTAAGAAACACGGTCCTGTAAAGGGGCTTTACCTCGCTGTGCGGCGTATTCTGCGATGCCATCCCTGGGGTGGTTCCGGCTATGATCCCGTACCTTGAAACAATTAAAATGAGAAATAGAAGATGAAAAAGAATGTGACTGACATTTTGGATATTCATACTCATAAACTGGAGGCCGATTCTCTGGGAAAATCTATCGTGAATTATCCGCTGTTGGCGGACTCTCCATTGTATATGCCTTTCGCAGGAGATGTGGAAGTGGATAGGGGATATTATTATTCTGTCGGCATTCATCCCTGGGAGTTGACAGAGCATAATGCCGGACAGCTTTTGGATTATCTTAAGCAGCAGTTGCGGAAAAAGCAGTTTGTCGCCGCAGGAGAAGCGGGATTGGATAAATTGGCAGCAGCTTCAATGGAACTTCAGTTAACGGTGTTTAAAGCGCAGGTGAGGCTGTCGGAAGAGTATGGTTTGCCGTTGATTATCCACTGCGTGAAAGCAATGGACGAGCTGTTAGCAGTGAAAAAAGAATTTCGTCCCCAACAAGCTTGGATATGGCATGGTTTTCGTGGAAAACCGGAGCAGGCGGTGCAGTTGCTAAAAAAGGGCTTTTATCTCTCTTTTGGAGAACATTATCCTGATGAAACGATGCAGACAGTACCCGACGAACGGTTGTTTCTGGAAACGGACAACAGTTCGCTTGATATTGAAGATATCCTGTGTCGGGCAGCCAAAGTGCGTGGGGTAGAAGTGGAAGTGTTGCGTGAGACGATCCGCCGAAATATCCAAAATGTCTTTTTTAGGGCATAAGAGTTGTATCTTCCGAGAAAGAGTCGTACTTTTGTCGCACATGGGATTGAAATACAATAAAAAACAACTAATTAATAGAGTAATACGATGAATTTTGTAGAAGAATTGAGATGGCGTGGCATGTTGCAGGACATCATGCCGGGAACAGAAGAGTTGTTAAGCAAAGAGCAGGTGACTGCCTATTTGGGTATCGACCCGACTGCTGATTCGCTACACATTGGTCACCTTTGTGGAGTGATGATCCTTCGTCATTTCCAACGCTGCGGTCATAAGCCGTTGGCACTGATCGGTGGCGCTACAGGTATGATTGGAGACCCTTCCGGAAAATCAGCAGAACGTAACCTGCTGAACGAGGAAACATTGCGTCACAATCAGGCGTGTATCAAGAAACAGCTTGCCAAGTTCCTCGACTTCGAGTCGGATGTGCCTAACCGTGCCGAACTGGTGAACAATTATGACTGGATGAAAGATTTCACTTTCCTCGATTTTGCTCGCGAAGTAGGTAAGCACATTACTGTGAATTATATGATGGCAAAAGACTCTGTAAAACGCCGTCTGAATGGTGAAGCGCGTGATGGATTGTCATTTACCGAGTTCACTTATCAGTTGCTTCAAGGATATGACTTCCTTCATTTGTATGAAACAAAGGGCTGTAAGCTTCAGATGGGTGGTTCTGACCAATGGGGAAACATTACTACCGGTGCCGAATTGATCCGCCGTACCAATGGGGGAGAGGTGTTCGCACTGACTTGCCCGCTGATTACAAAAGCTGACGGCGGTAAGTTTGGTAAAACGGAATCCGGAAATATCTGGCTGGACCCTCGCTATACTTCACCTTACAAGTTCTATCAATTCTGGCTGAATGTAAGCGACTCCGATGCCGAGCGTTATATCAAAATCTTCACTTCTATCGAAAAAGAAGAAATTGAAGCACTGATTGCCGAACATCAGGCTGCTCCGCACTTGCGTCTCCTTCAGAAACGTCTGGCTAAAGAAGTAACTGTGATGGTTCACTCGGAAGAAGATTATAACGCAGCGGTTGACGCATCCAATATTTTGTTTGGTAATGCTACTTCCGACGCTTTGCGCAAATTGGATGAGGATACATTGCTGGCTGTATTTGAAGGAGTACCCCAATTTGAGATTTCCCGTGATGCGTTGGCAGAAGGAGTGAAGGCAGTAGATTTGTTCGTCGATAATGCGGCTGTATTTGCTTCGAAAGGTGAGATGCGTAAGTTGGTTCAAGGCGGTGGCGTTTCGTTGAACAAAGAGAAACTAACGGCCTTTGATCAGGTAATCACAACTGCTGACTTGCTCGATGAGAAATATCTGCTTGTTCAGCGCGGTAAAAAGAACTATTTTTTGCTGATTGCAAAGTAATGATGCACGATTCACTCGATAGAATGTAAAAAAGTGAACGAAATATTTGGAGGTTTGCTTGCAAACCTCTATCTTTGCACCGCTTTTTAACAGAAAGCACATAAGTTTGGACTATGGTGTAATGGTAGCACAACAGGTTTTGGTTCTGTTTGTCCAAGTTCGAATCTTGGTAGTCCAACGAAGAAAAGCCCCGAAAGAGACATCTTTCGGGGCTTTTCTTTCGTGACTCTGAAGTCGTCGTTTTTGTATATCCTTATAAAATTGAAGTATATAGGGGCTCAGTTGTAATTCTTGGGGGATTAAGTTTAGTCAATTCCCTTCATGCATATACCTTTGCTAGCCTAAAAAGGAAGAAGCTCATATCCACTACTCCTCTAAATGATGCCCTAAATGCTTTGATTTTAGCATTAAATGCTTCCGCTGCTGCATTTGTACTCCTGTTCACAAAGAAGTTCAGAATCCTTTCATAATGATTCTCAATAGAGTTTGCTACTGTTGTGAATGTATCGTATCCATATTCTTCAATCTTATTATACC
>NZ_GG774816.1:127535-133707 GCF_000163675.1 Bacteroides sp. D22
CGGATAGGGAAGTCCTGAACTTCAATCTCAGGGAGGAAACCTTTTGAGTGAAGATGGAGATCAGAGTACTCAGCAGGAATAGTGGCTTTCTCCTCTAAATAAAGAATAAAGCAAGTATCCTGAGAAACATGATTGACTAGGGTAAAGTAATCAAGGATTCCTGAAGGCAAGAACAAGCTTAAAGAAGCAACAGGATCAATCGTTTGGGAAGAGGATGTTTTCATGATGCAAAAATAAGAATTTTAACGCAATCCCCCAAGTTTTCAGACTGAGCCTATATAGGGGATCAGCGTATATAGAATTCATTAATCTTATTTTATTCGTTATATTGACTATTTTAATGCTTATCGTGTTGGTCGTTGAATAGCTTGTATTTTATTATAGAAGGTTCAAACTGTATTAGGTAGAAATCTCTCCCAAATCGTATTATAGTTCGTTAAAAAAGTGTACATTGCACAGATTCTGGACATTTTTGGTGGATAATTGGAACAAAATTGCAAGGTAAACCCGTTTTCTTTTGCTATTTTTGCATCGTGTACGTAAACGAAGTGCACGTAGAAAGAGAACTTATTCAATAACTATAAATAAATAAGGTATGAAAACGAACTATGAAATTCGCTATGCTGCGCATCCTGAGGATGCAAAAAGTTATGATACTACAAGAATCCGCAGAGATTTCTTAATTGAAAAGATATTTGTCCCCAATGAAGTAAATATGGTATATTCCATGTACGACCGTATGGTGGTAGGTGGTGCGCTGCCGGTAGGAGAGGTGCTGACGCTTGAAGCAATCGATCCGCTGAAAGCTCCGTTCTTCCTCACCCGTCGCGAGATGGGTATTTACAATGTCGGCGGTCCCGGTATTGTGAAAGCGGGCGACGCAACCTTCGAACTGGATTATAAAGAAGCTCTTTATCTGGGTTCGGGCGATCGCATAGTGACTTTCGAAAGCAAGGACGCTGCTCATCCTGCCAAATTCTACTTCAACTCACTGACTGCACATCGCAATTATCCCGACCGTAAGGTGACGAAAGCCGATGCCGTAGTAGCTGAAATGGGTTCTTTGGAAGGCTCCAACCACCGTAATATCAATAAGATGCTGGTGAATCAGGTGTTGCCCACCTGCCAGTTGCAGATGGGTATGACGGAACTGGCTCCGGGAAGTGTATGGAACACGATGCCGGCCCACGTACACAGCCGTCGTATGGAAGCCTACTTCTATTTCGAGATTCCCGAAGATCATGCTATCTGCCACTTTATGGGTGAGGTAGGCGAAACACGTCACGTATGGATGAAAGGCGATCAGGCTGTTCTTTCGCCCGAATGGTCTATCCACTCGGCTGCTGCTACCCACAACTATACCTTTATCTGGGGAATGGGTGGTGAGAACCTCGACTATGGCGATCAGGACTTCTCGTTGATTACAGATTTGAAATAACAAATCCAATAGTTTTCCTAATTTAATAATAAAAAGAATTATGAATCAGTATTTGAATTTTTCTTTGGAAGGTAAAGTAGCGCTCGTTACAGGTGCTTCTTATGGTATCGGTTTTGCTATTGCTTCTGCATTCGCAGAACAAGGCGCTAAAGTTTGTTTTAACGACATCAATCAAGAGTTGGTAGACAAAGGAATGGCTGCATACGCTGCAAAAGGTATCAAAGCTCACGGTTATGTATGCGACGTGACAGACGAACCGGCTGTTCAGGCTATGGTTGCTACAATTGCCAAAGAAGTAGGTACAATTGATATCCTTGTAAATAATGCAGGTATTATCCGTCGTGTTCCTATGCACGAGATGGATGCTGCTGATTTCCGTCGTGTAATCGACATCGACTTGAATGCTCCGTTCATCGTTGCTAAGGCTGTTCTTCCTGCTATGATGGAAAAACGTGCTGGTAAGATCATCAACATCTGCTCTATGATGTCCGAACTGGGTCGTGAAACTGTATCTGCTTACGCTGCCGCTAAGGGTGGTCTGAAGATGCTGACTCGCAATATCTGCTCTGAATATGGTGAATACAACATTCAGTGTAACGGTATCGGCCCGGGTTACATCGCTACTCCGCAAACTGCTCCTCTTCGTGAGAAACAAGCAGACGGAAGCCGTCACCCATTCGATTCATTCATCTGCGCCAAGACTCCTGCCGGTCGTTGGTTGGATCCTGAAGAACTGACAGGTCCTGCTGTGTTCCTTGCTTCTGAAGCTTCTAACGCTGTCAACGGCCACGTTCTTTATGTAGATGGTGGTATCCTTGCTTATATCGGAAAACAGCCGAAATAATGTAAGATAGAAGAGATTCCGATAAGGTGATAGAATGGCAAAGAGCATCCTCTTTTCATCTGTCACCTTATTTTTTATCATTCCCTTTGCAGGAGCTATAGGACCGACTTATTGGACATATATGCCCAACGTGTTGAACATATATATCCAACACGTTGGATATATATAGCTGATGCGTTGGATATATAGATCCAACAGATGCGGATATAATAGCCTCTATTTGCAAAGTATATATTATTCATTCAATGTAGACTAATTATGAAAAAGATATTAATTCTGTTTGCTGTAGTCTTGATAGGGTTTGCTTCTTGTGCCGACAGTAAACAGTCAATGACAATCACAGTGACCAATCCGCTGGCTCTTGAACGGGTGGGAGAGATGGTTGAAGTGCCGATGGGCGATGTTGTTGCCAAATTGAAACTGGCAGATACAGCGCAGATTGTAGTGCTTGATGTTGACGGTCAGCAAGTGCCTTATCAGGTGACGTATGACGAAAAGGTTGTTTTCCCCGCTACGGTAGAAGCGAACGGAACGGCTATTTACACTATTCAACCGGGTACACCGGCACCTTTCGATGTCGTTGCTTGCGGTAAATATTATCCTGAACGTCTGGACGACGTTGCCTGGGAAAATGATCTTGGCGGATTCCGTGCGTATGGTCCTGCCTTGCAAGCCCGCGGAGAGCGTGGTTTTGGCTACGACCTTTTCACGAAGTACAACACAACGGAACCGATTCTGGAATCTCTCTATGCGGAAGAACTGAATCCTGAAAAGCGTGCCAAGATAGCTGAATTGAAAAAGACAGATCCTAAAGCTGCTTCCGAACTGCAAAACGCTATCTCTTACCATATCGATCATGGATATGGCATGGATTGCTATGCCGTAGGACCTACGTTGGGTGCCGGTGTTGCTGCTCTGATGGCGGGTGACACTATTATCTATCCTTACTGCTATCGTACACAGGAAATCCTTGATAATGGCCCGCTGCGTTTCACGGTGAAGCTGGAATTTAATCCGCTGGTAGTTCGTGGAGACTCTAATGTAGTGGAGACACGTGTAATCTCACTGGATGCGGGTTCTTATCTCAACAAAACGATTGTTTCATATACCAATCTGAAAGAAGCAATGCCGGTGACTACCGGACTGGTTCTGCGTGAACCGGACGGTGCGACTGTGGCAGATGCTGCCAATGGCTATATCACTTACATGGATCCTACAACAGATCGTAGCGGTGCAAACGGCAAGATATTTGTCGGCGCTGCATTTCCTGCACAGGTGAAAGAAGCGAAAGTGGTTCTTTTTTCTGAAAAGGAAAAGAAAGAACGTGGCGGGGCCGACGGTCATGTTTTAGCTATCAGCGAATATGAGCCGGGTTCTGAATATACTTATTACTGGGGTTCTGCCTGGGATAAGGCTGCTATCAAGACTCCAGATGCCTGGAATAAATATATGGCTGAATATGCGCAGAAGTTGCGCACGCCGCTGGCAGTAGCATATTGATGTGTTGAATTGCTTTTCCAATAGATTAAGCAAAGGTTTCTTTTCACCAAAGAAACCTTTGCTTAATTTTATCTTCCTGAAAAAGAAAGAAAGTTTTTATGTTATAACGCCTTTGAATTATCTCGTAAAAGCGTGTTGTTCGTAATATTCGTATGTTGTTCCGTCTTCTTTCTCTTTTTCACGAAGTTCATAGACTAATTCATTTTCTGTCATTGTGGTCACTGTCCACACTTCTGTGTAATTATCCTCTTCAGTGTCGATGAGAGTCAGCTTATTACCGGAGTAGCTCCATGTACCATGATAATAATTAGTACTTCCGGAGGAGTTGTAGACATCTTTTTCTACATACGTACCGTCTTCCTTGAACTCTATGGAATAACGGTTGGTTCCATTTACAAAATCTTCTTTAGAGTCACTTACCTTTTCACCATCTTCCCATTCTTGTGAAAGATAATACACTCCATTCCATGTTCCTAACAATAAATCACGTGAACCGACAGCGTCGTCATCGTCGTCGCCACAGGAATAAATGCTGAACGACAGTAATACTGCAACTATGCAAACGGTTGCTTTCCAGATTGTTTTCATAATAAATTGTTTTAATTGTTTGATTTTGAGATGATTCGTTTTTTAGACTCTATTTGATAATAGTTTCCACATGTCCGTTCTTGAAGAACAGGTAGAACGAGCTGGAATACATCCATTGCACTTCTCCATTTGATTCTTGAATAGTCTGCGGTTTGCCGAAAGCCAGTAGACATTCATCTTCCGTCATGCCTTTCACCGGCTTGTTGATGTTGATTTCATTCCAGTGAGTAATCGGTGAAAGCTGGTTCGTTATGATGAAGTCGAACATTTTGTTCAATACTTGCGATTCAACCTGTACGAAATCATCCATGATTTCTTTGTGAGATGCTTTCTTGTCCGGTTGTAGCTTCTCCATAGGAGTGATTTTTTTCATTATCACTGCTGATGACTCTATCCGTATATTGGAAAGATAATAAACCAGTTTGCCGTCCTTTACTTGAAACAGGGCTTTGCAATAGTAAGTATTCTTTTGGCTTGAGTCTGCCTGCGAGGCAAGTATCAGATCGCAACTGAAGTTTTTAGCCGGTACGTTGACCTCCGCTATTCCTTCCCGTAACTGTGGACAGACATTCTTGACGGTCCATAGCAGTGCATTAGCGTAGATGTTTTCGTCTTGCATATCGCTGAAAGGGGTAAATCCGCTGACCACATATTTATTGCCGTCTGCACTGACAGGATAGCTCTTTTTCTGTTCGGTGAAAGTCTGTGCTGTTAGTGGGATAATTCCTACCAGTAGATACAAGATTACCAGAAATTGTCGTTTGGTCATCATATTCCGTTCTTTTTAAGAAAACAGCATCCACGGCCCTTTTTGTGAAAAGAAAAGATCGTGGACGCTGAATAAATAATATGGTTTATTGAGGTTTGGTTGTCCTTAGAAGGCAATACCCAGACGAATCATAAAGTTACTGGTCTTGAATCCGTCGGCATCGCTGAATGCATCTATAAATCCGCGTTGATAGGTAAGATCCAGATTGAAACGGTCATACCAGACTCCTACGCCGATATTCATACCTGCATCAAAATGATTGTAGTCAACCTCCATATAATCTGCATAATCACCCCAACTGATGCTTTCTCCATCTTCTTTCATTTTACTTGTGTAATCGTAACTAGCGAAGACTCCTACATGCGGGTCGATACGGACGTTGTCCGCCACAGCAAATTTCCATCCGAATGTGAACGGAGAATATTGTATGTTGTGAGCCATACATTTCGTGTCGTCCACTTTGAAACCACGGGAACCAAGTCCAAACTCCATCCCCCAGTATCCTCCTGTACTGCCTAAAGGCTTCTGATAGCCAAATGTAGCATTATATCCGATGTTTGAATCAGCTCCTTCGGCTCCGTCACCGGAGAAGTTCATGATATTCAGGCCTGCACGTAAGAACCATTGTGTGCTGCTGGCTTGCTTTTCAGTTTTGACGATTGCACTTCTGGATGATACGATTTGTGCTTGAGCTCCTACGCACAGTAAAAGTGCGGCAACCATTGATAGTACTTTTTTCATTGTTATTAATATTTTAGTGATTAATGCGAATCAGTAGTTGAACTCTGATTCCTTGTTTTAGAAAATTAGATAAATGAATGCGATGGCAATTTTGCCCATCGTATGTACTAAAAGTCCAGATGTAGATCTGACTTTCATCGCTCTTTGAATATTTGTTTTTTCATTCAGCCAGTTGAAAAAAGATTCTATCGGTTGTCTGACCTTTGATACTGCAGTTGAAAACAGGTCTCTGCCCGCTTTCTCTCTTTGAGTAATAATAGGCTCCTCTCCCTTTATTGCTTTAACGGGAGTC
>NZ_GG774815.1:0-4822 GCF_000163675.1 Bacteroides sp. D22
ACTAATTGCCCGTTCACTTTCTTTCAAATATGTACCGGTTGGGTATATACGTTTAGCGGATTACTGATACGGAAACTGGAAACAGAGAACAGAAACATACTAGTAATGAACTTGAGATTTTACTTTTCATCATGTCATAACCTTATTCAGGTGGTTATAGCACGAGGGTTCCACCTCTTCCCATTCCGAACAGAGAAGTTAAGCCTCGTCACGCCGATGGTACTGCGTAACAGTGGGAGAGTAGGTAGCCGCCGTTTTTAGAGAAGCCCCTTGATTCAACAACGAATCAAGGGGCTTTCTGTTTTGGGTACTTTGCAAAATTTCTGTTTTTTTGATTTATCAATGGTACTTTGGTATACTTGTATTTCCTCTTTTACTACTCTTTTTTATTTTCACCTCTCTATTATATTGTTTTTCATAATAGCATAATCCATTTCAAAATGGTAGGGTGTTTTCCGTTTGTTATTCTTTTTAGTTCTTTTTTATTGTTTTGAAAATCAATAGCTTACTTACTTTTCTCTTTTTCTGGCATACCTTTAGCATTACTTATGGCAAATAATTAGGATTATTAATCATTTAAAAGGTAAAAACATGGGAATAACACTATCATTTATTTTCTGCTTGTTAAGCGGTTTCGCTTGTTTCTGGCTATTTTGGAAATGTGTAGACTGGTTTGAGAATATTTAAAGAAAAAGGAGAATTGATTATGTACACAGCATTATTCGTATTAGGTATTGCGATCTTCGGTTATTTGATGTACGTGCTCGTCAAACCCGAAAAGTTTTAAAGTAACACACACAGTTTAAGGTAAAAAGTATATGAATACAGAAATTTTAGGCGTGGTTGTTCAGATAGCCTTGATGGTGGTTCTGGCTTATCCACTGGGAAAATACATTGCCAAGGTCTACAGAGGAGAAAAGACCTGGTCTGATTTTATGGCTCCTATCGAAAGAGTCATTTATAAAGCTTGTGGAATCGACCCCAATGAAGAAATGAACTGGAAACAATTCCTGAAAGCATTGTTGATTTTGAATGCTTTCTGGTTTTTCTGGGGAATGGTACTCTTGGTTTCACAAGGATGGTTGCCCTTAAATCCGGACGGCAACGGACCGCAGACTCCGGATCAGGCATTCAATACCTGTATCAGTTTTATGGTGAACTGTAACTTGCAGCACTATAGCGGTGAAAGCGGACTGACTTATTTTACTCAACTGTTCGTCATCATGCTTTTCCAGTTTATTACCGCAGCAACAGGTATGGCTGCTATGGCAGGTATTATGAAGAGTATTGCTGCAAAAACAACCAAAACGATTGGTAACTTCTGGCAATTTCTGGTAATAAGCTGTACACGTATTTTATTGCCTCTTTCTCTGTTTGTAGGTTTTATCCTGATTCTCCAGGGAACTCCGATGGGATTTGACGGTAAGATGAAGGTAACTACGATGGAAGGCCAGGAACAAATGGTTTCTCAAGGTCCTACGGCTGCGATTGTTCCTATCAAACAATTGGGTACAAATGGTGGTGGTTATTTTGGTGTAAACTCTTCTCATCCGTTGGAGAATCCGACATATCTTACTAATATGGTAGAATGTTGGTCTATCCTGATTATCCCGATGGCAATGGTACTTGCGCTGGGATTTTATACCCGCAGAAAGAAGTTGGCTTACAGTATATTCGGAGTAATGCTTTTCGCTTTTCTGGTAGGCGTATGTATTAATGTCAGTCAGGAAATGGGTGGTAATCCACGCATTGATGAATTGGGAATTGCGCAGGATAATGGTGCGATGGAAGGTAAAGAGGTTCGTTTGGGAGCCGGAGCAACAGCATTATGGAGTATTGTAACTACTGTAACCTCTAATGGTTCTGTGAATGGTATGCATGATTCTACTATGCCGCTGTCCGGAATGATGGAGATGCTGAATATGCAGATTGACACTTGGTTTGGCGGTGTAGGTGTAGGATGGATGAATTACTATACATTTATTATCATTACAGTGTTTATCAGCGGTTTGATGGTAGGACGTACGCCGGAATTTCTCGGCAAGAAAGTGGAAGCCCGCGAAATGAAAATCGCTACGATTGTAGCTCTGCTTCATCCGTTTGTCATTTTGGTATTTACAGCACTCTCAAGTTATATTTATGTGCACCACCCTGATTTTGTGGAAAGTGAAGGTGGATGGTTGAACAACTTGGGATTCCACGGTTTAAGTGAGCAACTTTATGAGTACACTTCTTGTGCCGCCAATAACGGTTCCGGTTTTGAAGGCTTGGGAGATAATACTTATTTCTGGAATTATACGTGTGGTATTGTTCTGATTTTGAGCCGTTTTATTCCTATCATCGGGCAGGTTGCCATTGCCGGATTACTGGCACAGAAGAAATTCATTCCGGAAAGTGCCGGCACATTGAAGACCGATACATTGACTTTCGGAGTCATGACATTTGTGGTTATCTTCATTATTGCTGCGCTGTCGTTCTTCCCGGTACATGCATTGAGTACAATTGCTGAACATTTAAGTTTGTAATACTGAATTAGAGAAGATATGAAAGATAATAAATCAGCTTCTTTGTTTCCAAAGGAGCAAGTTATAGAAAGTTTGAAACAGTCATTCGTGAAACTGAACCCGCGGATGATGATAAAGAACCCGATTATGTTTACAGTAGAAGTGGCTACAGTGGTCATGCTACTCGTAACGCTCTACTCCATTGTAAATTCTTCACAAGGTTCGTTTGCTTACAACATTGCCGTGTTTATCATTCTGTTTGTAACCTTGTTGTTTGCCAATTTTGCCGAAGCTATTGCCGAAGCACGTGGTAAAGCACAGGCCGACAGCTTGCGTAAGACTCGTGAAGAGACACCGGCAAAGAAAGTGGAAGGTAATAAAATCGTTACCGTCAGTTCTTCACAATTGAAGAAAGGAGATGTGTTTGTTTGTGAGGCGGGAGACGTGATTCCTTCCGACGGTGAGATTATTGAAGGTTTGGCTTCTATTGATGAAAGTGCTATCACCGGCGAGTCTGCTCCGGTCATTCGTGAGGCAGGTGGCGACAAGAGTTCCGTAACGGGTGGCACGAAGGTATTGTCCGATCATATAAAAGTACTGGTGACTACTCAACCGGGAGAAAGTTTCCTTGATAAGATGATTGCATTGGTGGAAGGTGCTTCCCGTCAGAAAACCCCGAACGAGATTGCGTTGACTATTCTGTTGGCAGGTTTTACGCTTGTTTTTGTCATTGTGTGTGTTACCTTGAAACCGTTTGCCGACTATAGTAATACGGTCATCACTATTGCTTCGCTTATTTCTTTGTTTGTGTGTCTGATTCCGACAACTATCGGTGGACTTCTTTCTGCTATCGGTATTGCCGGTATGGACCGCGCGCTCCGTGCCAACGTGATTACTAAATCTGGTAAAGCGGTAGAGACTGCCGGTGATATTGATACGTTGTTGCTGGATAAAACAGGTACTATCACCATCGGTAACCGTAAAGCAACTCATTTCCATACGGCTCCGGGTGTCAATTTGCACGATTTTGTAGAGACTTGTCTGTTGTCTTCCTTGTCCGATGAAACGCCGGAAGGTAAATCTATCGTAGAACTGGGACGCGAGTCGGGAATGCGTATGCGTAACCTGAATACAACAGGAGCGCGTATGATTAAATTTACGGCTGAAACCAAATGTTCGGGAGTAGACCTGGCAGATGGAACGCAAATTCGTAAAGGTGCTTTCGACGCTATCCGTAAGATGGTGGAAGGTGCAGGAAATGAATTCCCAAAAGAAGTGGAAGAGATTATCTCTTCTATCTCCAGCAATGGTGGTACGCCATTGGTAGTATGTGTAAACAAGAAAGTGACCGGTGTCATTGAGTTGCAGGATATTATCAAACCGGGTATTCAGGAACGTTTCGAACGTCTGCGTAAGATGGGAGTGAAGACGGTCATGGTGACAGGAGATAACCCGTTAACTGCAAAATATATTGCCGAAAAAGCCGGTGTGGATGATTTTATCGCTGAAGCTAAACCGGAAGATAAGATGGAATATATCAAGAAGGAACAGCAGGCTGGTAAATTGGTTGCAATGATGGGAGACGGAACGAACGATGCTCCTGCTCTGGCACAAGCCAATGTAGGTGTAGCCATGAATAGTGGTACACAGGCTGCGAAGGAAGCCGGTAATATGGTCGATCTGGATAACGATCCGACAAAACTGATCGAGATTGTGGAAATCGGTAAACAATTGCTGATGACACGCGGCACGCTGACCACTTTCTCTATCGCCAATGACGTTGCAAAATATTTCGCAATTGTTCCTGCCTTGTTTATGGTCGCTATTCCCGAATTGGCAGCTCTGAATATCATGCATCTGCATAGTCCTGAAAGCGCCATTCTTTCAGCGGTCATTTTTAATGCGATTATTATTCCGATTCTGATTCCGCTGGCTTTGCGTGGCGTGCAATACAAACCGATAGGTGCGAGTGCTTTACTTCGCCGTAATCTGTTGATCTATGGTTTGGGTGGTGTGATTGTTCCTTTTGTGGGAATCAAGTTGATAGATTTATTGGTAGGTTTATTCTTTTAATGCGAATCAGTAGTTGAACTCTGATTCCTTGTTTTAGAAAATTAGATAAATGAATGCGATGGCAATTTTGCCCATCGTATGTACTAAAAGTCCAGATGTAGATCTGACTTTCATCGCTCTTTGAATATTTGTTTTTTCATTCAGCCAGTTGAAAAAAGATTCTATCGGTTGTCTGACCTTTGATACTGCAGTTGAAAACAGGTCTCTGCCCGCTTTCTCTCTTTGAGTAATAATAGGCTCCTCTC
>NZ_GG774815.1:5411-35374 GCF_000163675.1 Bacteroides sp. D22
ATATACATATATATTTTTATAAGTTTTAGCTCTTTCTCCTTGGGAATCATAATTAGAATAATGAGTGGTTTTATTCTTCTAACATACTGATTTTCAAGGAGATTAAGAAATAAATAAATGAGATAATTAATTGAATAATAACAATTTAACTAACTGAATCAGCTAGTGATTTCAACTACTGATTCGCATTTTTAATTAAAAAACAATAGCAATGAAAACTTTATTGAAGTCATTAAAAATAACACTTGCTTTTTGTGTCTTTTTCTCCGTGTTCTATATCCTTATCTTGTGGTTGTTTGCGCAGGTTGCAGGTCCTAATAAGGGAAATGCCGAGGTAGCTACGCTGGATGGGAAAGTAGTGGGAGCAGCTAATGTGGGCCAGATGTTTACAAAAGATATTTATTTCTGGGGACGTCCGTCTTCTGCCGGTGACGGATATGATGCTACGAGTTCTGCAGGTAGTAATAAAGGTCCTACGAATCAGGAATATCTGGATGAAGTGAAAGCGCGTATTGATACTTTCCTTGTACATCATCCTTATTTAGACCGTGCGGATGTACCTGCCGAAATGGTTACAGCCAGTGCTTCGGGGCTGGATCCTGATATTACTCCCCAATGTGCATACGTACAAGTGAAGAGAGTGGCACAAGCACGCGGATTAACAGAAGAACAAGTAAGAGCGATTGTTGATAAAAGCATCGAAAAACCGTTCCTGGGATTGTTGGGAACAGAAAAGGTGAATGTGCTGAAATTGAATATAGCTCTTGAAGAAAGTAATAAGTAGATGAAGATCAGGAGCAGCGTTCCTGTCCGAATCGTTTGGGTGATACCAGCGGTTCAAATAAACAGGGGGGGGATGGGGCGCTGCTTTTTTACAGGAACATAAAATAGAATTAGATAAGAAGTATGAAAAGTTTTTTTAGTAAAAAGAGTATTTTAGGAACAATGGCTGTAGCGGCCGTATGTATGTTGGGAACTGGCAATGCACAAGCACAAGAGTTTACTATACAAGGTGATTTGGTAAGTTCGTATGTATGGCGTGGTATTTATCAGGGGGGGGCCGCTTCTTTTCAACCGACTTTGGGAGTTAGCGTAGGTAATTTCTCACTTACTGCATGGGGCTCAACCAGTTTGAGTGAGAGTAATAAAGAAATTGACCTCACTGCAGCTTATAAGTTTGGTGAAGCAGGACCGACACTTTCAGTAGCCAGTCTTTGGTGGAACGGACAAGCTGATGTAGCCAATGGAGAACTAACAAATGATTATTTCCATTTTAAGAGTGGCGACACCGGACATCATTTTGAAGCAGGATTAGCTTATACGCTTCCTGTTGAAAAATTCCCGTTGTCTATTGCATGGTATACCATGTTTGCCGGTGCTGACAGGAAGATGACTGACAAGGGGGAAGAAAAACAGGCATATTCTTCTTACGTAGAACTGAATTATCCGTTCAGCGTAAAAGGGGTAGACTTGAATGCTACCTGTGGAGTGGTTCCTTATGAAACTCCGCAGTATAATGTGAATGGTTTTGCAGTGACGAACCTTGCTTTGAAAGCAACGAAAGCTATCAATTTTAATGATAAATTTTCATTGCCTATATTTGTGCAAGCTATATGGAATCCGCGTTTGGAGGATGCCCATCTAGTATTTGGCGTAACTTTAAGGCCATAAAATAAACTCATGAATTTTTGTGAACCCGTGGTGATCGTGATGATTGCTACGGGTTAGGATGTTTAAAATAACAGAGCAACATAATGGATGATAGAGAACAAAGTGTACAGCATTTTCTGGATCTGATAAAGAGATCTCAGCGAGGTAAGTTTAAGGTCTATATCGGTATGATAGCCGGTGTGGGAAAGTCATATCGTATGCTTCAGGAGGCACATGAACTGTTGGAAAATGGTGTGGACGTGAAAATCGGCTATATCGAAACTCATGGACGTGTCGGGACGGAAGGGATGCTACAAGGACTTCCTGTCATTCCGCGACGTAAAATCTTCTATAAGGGAAAGGAATTGGAAGAAATGGATTTAGATTCTATTATTCGCCTTCATCCCGAAATTGTGATAGTGGATGAATTGGCACATACCAATGTGGAAGGAAGTCTGAATGAGAAACGTTGGCAAGATGTAATGACATTGTTGGATGAAGGAATCAATGTGATTTCGGCAATCAATATTCAGCACATCGAAAGCGTGAATGAAGAAGTGCAGGAGATTACGGGGATTGAAGTGAAAGAACGAGTGCCCGACAGTGTGCTTCAGGAAGCGGATGAGGTGGTGAATATTGACTTGACGGCAGAAGAACTGATTGCCCGTTTGAAAGCGGGAAAGATCTATCGTCCGGAAAAGATTCAGACAGCATTGGATAATTTCTTTAGAACCGAGAATATTCTTCAATTGCGTGAGTTGGCTCTGAAGGAAGTGGCGTTGCGGGTAGAAAAAAAGGTGGAGAATGAAGTGATGATGGGAGTAGCCGTCGGACTTCGGCATGAGAAGTTTATGGCTTGTATCAGTAGTCACGAGAAAACACCCCGGCGAATTATCAGAAAGGCGGCAAAGTTGGCAACCCGGTATAATACTACTTTTATAGCTTTGTATGTTCAGACTCCGAGAGAGAGTATGGATCGAATTGATTTGGCCAGTCAACGGTATTTGTTGAATCATTTTAAACTGGTGGCGGAACTTGGGGGAGAAGTTGTCCAGGTGCAGTCGAAAGACATTTTGGGGAGCATCGTCAAGGTTTGTAAAGAGAAACAGATATCGACAGTGTGTATGGGAACTCCTAATTTGAGGTTGCCGTACGCAATTTGTTCTATACTGGGATATAGAAAGTTTTTAAATAATTTGTCGCAAGCTAATGTAGATTTGATTATACTTGCATAATATTAATCGTATGAACGTTATGAATATTAAAACGAAACTGATTCTTGGCATTGGGATGTTGGCAGGAATGATTATTTTGTTGGTAACACTTTCAGTAGTGAATCTTCAAACTCTGACTGCGACAGAGCCTGATAGTCCTGCTGCTATGCCTGCCTTGGAACGTGCATTGCTATGGATCTCCATAACAGGGGGAATCTGTATCTTGACCGGACTGATATTGCTTTATTGGTTGCCTCGTTCTATCAGCAAGCCGATTAAGGAGCTGAAAGAAGGAATTCTTGAAATAGCCAATCATAACTATGAGAAGCGTCTCGACATGAGTGACAATGAAGAGTTCCGTGAAGTGGCTGACAGTTTCAACCGGATGGCGGAGCGTTTGACTGAATATCGTGCCAGTACTTTGTCGGATATTCTTTCTGCTAAAAAGTTTATAGAAGCTATTGTTAACAGTATTAACGACCCGATTATCGGTCTGAATACAGAACGTGAGGTTTTGTTTATCAATGATGAAGCCTTAAGTATTCTGAATATGAAACGGGAGAATGTGATTCGTAAATCGGCAGAGGAACTTTCTTTGAAGAATGACCTGCTCCGCCGACTAATTCGTGAGTTGGTGACGCCAAGCGATCAGAAAGAGGCTTTAAAAATTTATGCGGATAATAAGGAAAGTTATTTTAAGGTCTCTTATGTCCCGATTATTAATACGGAGGCTGAAAAAGGGGAACCTCACAAACTGGGTGATGTCATTTTACTTAAGAATATCACGGAATTCAAAGAACTGGATTCTGCCAAGACTACATTTATTTCAACGATCTCTCATGAATTGAAAACTCCGATTGCTGCTATTATGATGAGTCTACAACTGCTTGAGGATAAGCGTGTCGGTGCGCTGAATGATGAGCAGGAACAGCTTTCAAAGAGTATCAAGGAGAATAGCGAACGTTTGTTAAGTATCACCGGAGAATTGCTTAACATGACGCAGGTGGAAGCTGGTAAATTACAGTTGATGCCGAAGATCACCAAACCGATTGAATTGATTGAGTATGCGATCAAAGCTAATCAGGTGCAAGCGGATAAGTTTAATATTCAGATAGAAGTGGAGTATCCGGAGGAGAAAATCGGTAAACTGTTTGTCGACAGCGAGAAGATTGCTTGGGTATTGACGAATCTGTTAAGTAACGCTATTCGTTATTCAAAAGAAAACGGGCATGTGGTTATTGGTGCCAAACAGGATGAAAACTGGATTGAATTGTATGTCCAAGACTTTGGCAAAGGCATTGACCCGCGTTATCACAAAAGTATCTTCGACCGTTATTTCCGTGTACCCGGAACGAAAGTGCAAGGTAGTGGCTTGGGGTTATCTATTTCCAAGGATTTTGTGGAAGCTCATGGCGGTACGCTGACGGTAGAGAGCGAATTGGGTAAGGGGAGTCGGTTTGTGATGCGGTTGAAGGCATAGTTTTGAAGGAGTCTATGAAAGAATTAGACTTCCGACAGGCATGAAATCTGCTTGCCGGAAGTTTCTCTGTTCTCTCTTTTTATCGTTTTCTTCTCCTCCAGCATATCCAAATACCACACAGACCAATAATAAATGGGATGCCATAGCAATAGATAATTTTGATAGTAGATAGATCCATAGGAGTCAGGCTGATATCTTTGTCGAGATAAGGGGCTCTGGAAGAAGATACCGGAAATTTATTATAGCATAGCCAACGGAATGAACCGGGAATCATATTGAAGTTGAATGAATAGATACCCGGTCTTGAGCTTTTTTGTAGTTCGGCATTGCTGAAACAGTCTGCATCCCCCAACACAATGATCCGTTGTTTTTTATCTTTGGCTTTAATCTTGCGGGTTAACGCTATTGCCGTGGGATAGGCTCCTAACTTTTCACCTTGAAGAGAGTCTAATGAAAGGGAGTCATTCAAAAAATCTTTTGTTTGATACTCAATCCATGTCTGTTGGGCGTTGCTTTGCAATAAAACTATTGGATGGAATTTTGTTGTATCGACAACTTCCAGAGCAACAGCCGATGGCATGGTGACTGCACTATGCTTCTGCCTGTCAACCATACGTTTATAGAAGCCTCCTATACTGTCGGCGGCTATCTGGGTAGCTTTCGCGAGAACGAGGTCTCCGGGATTAACATCAGAAGGTTGTGCAATGATTCCCGGCAACAGTTTTAAACCGACTTTCCGGAGTAAAGGATTCATTACTTCCTGACGTCCGACGTCGCCCATAATCATCATATTACCTCCGCGTTCAAGAAAACGGTCTATGATTTCTTGTTCTTTGGAACTCATGGAAGAACGCATTTCAGCAATAAGTAATATATTGATATTACTTGGTATATCATTCATATCCTTTAGATTCAGTTCCACCAAATCAAAGCCTTGATTAATCATGGAATAACGAAAGCGTCCATGTGTGGCAAAAAGTGAGTAATCCTGATCTCCCTTTTTAGTGGTGGAACGTTCCTGATGTCCTGTGATGGCGCCTACCTTCACAGGAGTAACAAGCATTTTCTTCAATGCTGCGGAGATTTCTGTTTCAGAAGGGTGATATTCCATATCGTCGAACAAACGAAGGCGGGCTTGTTCACCGGAGCCACGTTCAACAACCCGCACAAATCGATAATTTTCTTTAGCCAAGTCTATTTTTTCTTTCAGTTCTTCGGCGCTTTTAAGCTTTTTAGGATTGAAGTTCTTCTTCTTGGCAACTTCATAAGCTATCTCACGAATGTTTTTATTCGGATATTGGCGATAAAGGGTGCTGTCTTTCGGTGTAGAGTAATAGTAAACATACTCCATTTTTATCTCTGGTTTGAAACGTGTGTACATTTTGAAGCGTGCCATATCCTCTTTTTGCTCTCTTGGAGAAGCGACATCAAATTCTTTATCGAAAATATTGACGTAAGTTGTGATCGTCATAGGTCCGGACAATTGCTCCATTACTTTCTGGCTTTCTTCTGAAAGTGTACGTTGTTTGCTGCGGGTAGCATCATAAAAGCCCATCATTGCCGGACGGGAACTGACAAAGCCGATAACTATAATGGTACATACAGCTAAGGCATAGCGCATTGTTTTTGAAAGGAGTGAACGGCGTGTTTTTTCGTTGTTCAGTTTAATGACCGATAGCCAGAGGAATAATAAAATTACGGCAAGGAAATAGATAACGTCATCGCTACATATCAATCCTCCAACCATCTCACTGGCACGTCCTTTAATGGATAGCCAATAAGTAATTTCTCTAAAGAATATGGACTCCTGTCCAATTCCTCCCACATAATTGAGAAATGCTAATGCGGAAAGGGTGGCAACAGCTGCCACAACCTGGTAAGATGTGAGTGTGGTCATAAAGAGACCGATAGAACAATAGGTCAGTATCAACAGAAACATGGATAACAATCCCGCCAAGATAAGTGTAATATCGACATGCGGCACGGAGATAAACATTACGATTGTCGGTAGGGCAAGGATGATGACAAAGATTAGGGCAAATACCACCATTGAAACAAACTTGCCGGTAATGATTTGAACACTGCTTACCGGTGATGAATAAAGTAGTTTGATAGAGCCTGATGAATATTCACGACTCATTAAATTCATGGTTAATAAAGGAATATACAGATAAATGGTTTCTTGTATTACTTCATATATTCCTTTGAGACCAAGGACAAAACCGGCTGTGACGCTAAAAGTGATCGTGTTGCCCAATGCTTTTATTTTTACTATTTCCGTCAGGATATTCATAAAGTCGAATCCTACCTGGCATGTAAATGCGACCAGCAGCAACCATGCGACCGGTGAGTAAAAGAGTACCGCTAGTTCGGTACGGGCTATTCTAAGTATAAGTCTTAAGTTCATCTTTTCTCTTATTAATTTCTTCTGCGGAAAAACCAGATGCCAACTCCTATAAGTAAGAGGATAGCTGGTATAATGATTATGAAAATAGTTTTCATTGTACCAATATCTTTCACTCCGATCGAAAGTTTATTGTCGGTACAATGGGGACGGCGTATGTCGATTGGAAATTCTCCTCCGGAAAGCCAGCGGAAGCTTTCGATAATCAGATTAAAGTTTCCTGATCTATATCCTTCGCGTGAAAGAGTCAGTTCGGTGTTGCTTATGCAATCCGCATCACCAGAGATGATAATACGCTGCTCTTTATCTTTCAGTTGGCGTGAAAGGGCATAGGCTGTGATATAGGTTTGTTCTTTCTCTCCTGCCGAAGCATTACATTCTACTGGTGATTCCTGTAAATCTGTTTGTTCTTTTTCAATCCATACACCTTTGGCATTTGTTTCAAGAATCGGAGTATATTGGAAGCCGTAATCGTTGTCGGAGCATGTAAGGGCTACACATCCGGGCATAGAGACACGTAAATCATATTTGGGAAAATCATCTTTGAATCCGAATGTAAGTTTTTCCGATTCACGGGTTGCCTTGGCTAGAATCAGATTAGGAGAGAAATCAGCGGAAGATTGTGCCAGTTGGTATTCTTCCATTTTGATACCGAGTTTGCTTAAAAAAGGATTCATAACTTCTTGCCTGCCTGTATCGGTGAGAATAAATAAATTACCTCCACGAGCCAGGTAAGCCTCCAGTTGATTTTCTCCTTTTTCTGTAAGCGGAGTTCTCATTTCTGCAAGAACCACAATATTGATTAGGGAAGGAATGGTGTCTCCGTGAGAAATATCGATCTCGCAGACATCAAAGCCTTGATTAATTAAGGCGGCTCTAGAATATTTCTCAATGGAGAAGTTGCTATAATCGCGGTCACCGGATTTGGACACCTCACGTTCACCGTCTCCTTTGATAAAGGCAACAGTGGGAGGAGTTGAAATCATCTTTTTGATGGCTGCTGTAATTTCCGCTTCGGATGGCGTTGCATCCATATCTTCAAAATCACGGATGAAGGTACGTTTTCCATCTTGCGTTTCCATAATGCGAACAAATGTATTTTGTTCTTCACGCAGGTCGATGATTTGGCGAATTTCTGCCGGGGATTTGAATAAATGAGGATTCAAGTTATAAATCATGGTCATATAATCACGCATCTCATCTACTGTTTTGCCTTGAAACTTAGGATTATTTGCAACGCCGTTGGGGGCGAAATCATAATAATAGACATATTTCACTTGCAGGTCCGGTTTAGCGAGACAATAAGGTTCGAAGATTGTTTCATTCGCTTTCTTCATGATAGGGAGGTAGCGATATGATTTGTTATCAAGTAGGTTAACATAATTGGTAATAGTTACCGGTCCTGTCAATTTTGCTAATACGTGTTGGCTATTTTCGGTAAGTGAGTTTAGTCTAGTGCGTGTTGTATCCCATACCTTAATCATTCCCGGACGTGAAGTGAAATAGCCAATTGCCATTGCTGCGACAAAAAATCCCAGATAGCTGATTGCTTGCCGGAAACGACTGATAGTGCACCGGTCGGATGTAAGTTTGAAAGTGGTAAATGTCAGGAAAAGGGTTACTACGACCACGAAATAAATCACATCTTCACTCCGGATTACTCCATTCAGCATATCGATTGTTCTTCCGTTTATTGACAGCCAATAAGTCAGTTCGCGTATAAGATCGTATTCCTGGCCGATACTTCCTACGAAATTCAGTATAGCTAATATAATAAGAGTCCCAACTGCTGCTACTACTTGATAAGTCGTGAGTGAGGACATAAAGAGCCCGATAGCGCAATAGGCGCATATTAATAAATAGAGTCCTAGAAGGGCGACTAGTACAGGAGCCCAATCAAAAGAAGGGATTACCAAACTGCCATAAATAGCACTGGCTATCGGGACAAGCATCAGACAGCAACCAAATCCGATGGCTGCAAGATATTTACCTAATACGATCTGACCACTGGTGACTGGGGATGAATATGCCAGTTTGATTGAACCCGATGCCGTTTCGCGACTGATGAGTCCCATTGTCAACAATGGAATATAGATGTATATGTTTGATACGACGGAGGACAAAAAGCCGTAACTACCTAAGAAGCAGATACCGCTCAAAGATACTTCCTTGCCGCCTGACAGATCATAGTCGGTCACTATATTCTCCATCAATGACGTAAAACTTGCTGTTGTCAGGAATGAGAAAACAATCAATATGAACCATGCAATCGGCGAATAGAATAAAATAGCCAGATCGGTTCGGGCAATACGCATTATAATCTTTAAATCCGTCATGTTAGATATTATTTTTAAGTTTTCCCGATAGTTGTGCAAAGATTATGTCAAGAGAGCAGCGTTCCATCGTGATTTCTTTCAGTCGCCATCCGTTTTGTATGCTTAAGGCTACTACTCGTTCAGTTATGTTTTCATCGTCATCAAAGCGTATCCGGAATGTACCGGGATAGAGTTCTTCTATATTCAACACATGTTCTATCTTTGCTAGTTCTTCTATAGAAGGGGGAAGGGCAAATGTAACGGTGAAACTACTTGGAACCACATAGTTATCAAAGTCTTTCATGCTACCTGAAAATACGACTTTACCATGTTCAATCATGCGAATATCATTGCAGGTAGCTTGCACTTCCGACAGGATATGAGTGGAGAGTAGGACAGAATGATCTTCAGCAATTTCTTTAATCAGATTGCGTATTTCGACAATTTGGTTAGGATCAAGCCCGTTTGTAGGTTCATCAAGTACTACGAATGGAGGATTATGTACAATAGCCTGTGCAATTCCTACTCTTTGTTGATACCCGCCTGAAAGATTCTTTATAAGTCGTTTGCTAAAATGGGCAATAGCGCAACGTTCTTTAGCTATTTCTACAGCTTCACGAATTTTTGATTTCTCCATTCTCCGCAGTGTGGCACAGTGTATGAGATATTCGTCGACAGTCAAGTCCGGATGGAGAGGTGGTTTTTGAGGTAAGAAACCAATATGTTTTTTTGCTTCAACCGGATTTTTTCGTAGATCGATGCCATTGATAAATACATCTCCTTCCGTTTGATTTAAAACTCCACAGATGATATTCATAGTGGTGGACTTACCTGCCCCATTAGACCCTAACAGACCTAATATTCCTGTTTTTTCAATAGAAAAATTGATATCGCGAATGGCCCAATCTACACTATAACGATGAGATAAGTGTTTAACTTCGACAATAGGATTACTCATACTTTTTATTTTAAATGATTAATAGATTTCTTATTCATATTACCATGTAACTCCTCTTGAAATATCCATCCGGTTCGATTTGATCTTTCTGAATTTCCAGGAGAAATTTATGGTAAAATACCGCCCGAAGTTTTCTCGGTCAATATAACTGGTATAGTTATCTTTCATTTGGATAGCTATGAAATTCACATTTTATCTGACATCGGCCTATATTCGCGTATGCTTCCATCGTTTGTAGTACCTTCGTAGTTCGATTTCACTTTACCAAACCGATAAGCAAAATTTATGGTGAAAAACCGTCCATAATAATTTGTCCACGTGTTTTGAATGTAGTTGGAATACATTTGGCTGTTGAAAGTCCGATGACTATTTAGTAGATCATATGCGGCAATACTAATGTCTCCTTTGCGATTTAACACTTTACAGCCTATGTTCAAGTTTAGGGTGTGATTGCGGTTAATCTCTTTATTGATTCCATAATCACGGCTGAAAATGAAATTATAATGACTACTTAGATAGAAGTATTTACATATTTGGCTTATATCAAATGTTGCTCCTGCCGTTTGATAGAATGTTTTACTTGTATAATTTTCAGTATTGATGCTATGTACATAATGAGTATTGGCACTGATTGTTATTTTTAATCTTTTAGTTAGATTACAGAGTAGAAAATGTTCGAGCGATGGATCATAGGTACGTGTTGTAGTCTTATTTTCTCCTATATAATATGGGTTATGTTCGTAGTTGAATCCGGTAGATAAGGCATATTTGGATTTTATACTACGTATAGGAGCCTGCCATATCAGTTTGCCTTTTATGTCCCAATATCCTTCTACGTTTTCAAAACTAATTAGAGAACTGTGTGCAGGTGCTGTGTATTGCAATCCCGATAGATAAGTTTCGGCATTGTAATAGGTTGTCTTTGCAACAGGAGAGTGTTGGCGGATAGAGGCATTGATAATAACACCTATGGTGTGGTTATGTTTTCCTAACATACGATTGCAATTGAAGAGGAACGAATGTAGATATGATTGTTTTAAGTTGGGATTTCCACTGCGCAGCATGTAAGGATTGCTGTTATCTATTTGTGGGCGTAACTGCACTATGTTTGGTGCAAAATTATGCAGTCTGTAAGCGGCACTCCATGACTTTGTTATATCTGTATGCACAAAAGATATTGCTACTGTTGGAGAGATGAATGTTTTACGGTAGTTGTCCATTTCTTTTTCTTTCCGCTTAAGTGTAGTTTCCTTCAGTCCGGCTGAAATGTCACAACTTGTTTTTTGAAAGGGAAAAAAGTGAAATGAAACTTCCTGTTTTTGTGTCAGGTTATTTATTTTATAACTATATGTATTGGCTTCGTCTGTTTGTGGATTTGTGGGGCTCAACATATTCCAGGCGAATTGGTGTTTCCATCCGTTTTCGTATTTAACGGAATAGTCAAAAGATATTTGGGTGTCATTTTCTGGATTCAGTATATATATTAATTGCGCATTGCCGTTCCACTCCGTATTGCGGAGTTTTGATGGAATAGTCAGATAAGTTTGTGTTGTCGAACTTTCTAATGTGTCTATCCGTAATGAATGATTTTTGCCTTTATTTATATCTACTGAACTTTCTAATGTATATCCGATTCTGTCGGTAATACTGTTGACATAACTGACATCTTCCTTCACATGAAAATTCTTGTTTAGATTATCGTAATGCATCAGGCTTTTCGATGTTTGAAGATTGTTTTCTTCATTATAGATGTAAAGCGATTGCCAATCTTTGTTGTTGTTATATGTTATAAGCTGGTTCCAACGGAATTCTCCCCATTTGTCATTTGAATTGGAGAAAGAAAATTCGGAATAGTGATTTTGTTTTCTGTCACTGTTGCTATTTTGTTCTTCATAAAGGCGCTGCTGATAATTGTTGCCAGGAAAATAATGTTGTTCGGATCGTGTATTTGTATTATCGCGATTATATCCGAAAGTGTAAAATGCTCTAAATGTACCGTATGTTCCATTTTCTGTGTCCCATGAGCGTTCCGTAGCCAGATCTGCATAAGTCGTTTCGTTGTAAGTACTACCAGGATCGGAAATGGAAAGAACATTTTTGATATTATTTGATTTTCGGTTGATATTATTGTGAAATACATTACTTGTGAGTAAAAATTTCTCGGAGAAAAAGTTAGTGGTGAGTCCGAGCCCTTTACGGAACTTTCCTCTGTCGTTCTTTGAGTCCATGTTGCTGCCTGTACTAGCCAATAGGTGTGCTTTCCATGAGCTGATGAGTTTGCTTTTGGTTTCTATGTTGAGCACTCTGGTGAGATCCCCTCTGTACATTAGTTTTTTTGTTTTCGTATTTTCATATTCATCATAAGCCTTGATTTTTAATACATCTGTTGCAGAAAGATTCTTTAGTGCTGCCATTGGGTCACTTCCGAATATTAGTCTGCCGTCTATATAAGTTTTGGTTACTTGTTTTCCCATGATTTTGACGGAATGGTCGTCAGTCTCTGTTCCGGGAAGTTGCTCGACTATATTCATAGCGACATCCCCTTCTTGTATGTTGACTGCCTTCGGGTTGAATATTAGCGTGTCGCCATTTTGGGTCACAATGGGGATTCTGCCCTTGATGGTGACTTCCTCCAGTTGGATGGATTCATCCAAAATTTCTATGTAAAGATTAGAATTCTTTCCAGCTATTATATTTAATTCTTTTTCAACTTTCCGACACCCTATTGCAGTGATAATGAGTTTTGCTTTTCCTGTTTTTATGGGTTTGAAACGGAATACTCCATTTATGCTTGTTGTTTTCAGTGTGTCTTTTGCATAGATCAAAAAGATATTGGCACCGTCTAATGAACCATTAGACCCATTTTCTTGTTTGTGTATAATAAATCCCGATAGCTCATTTGTTTTATCTTGAGCATTTATCGGTAAAGTAATGTATAACAATAAAAAAATAGAAATAAATTTTTTCATATTGCTGTTTTATAAAAAGTTTAGTGATAGTGTGTGGTTTTATTTGTCTAAGGCTTGTGAACTTTCTTTTAGGAAGAAGTTCACCACCCTACGGCCTCCAATTCTTTCTTGTTTTGTTTCATAACCCAGATAACTTGCTTGGAGAATTTTTTTGTCGGCCTTAGAAATGCCTATACTATATTCTCCATCAATATCAGTTATAGTACCATTAGTACTACCCACTTCGATAACGCTCGCGCCTATTAGTACCTCTTTTCCTCCTTCAGTATAAACAACCCCTGTGATTTTCTGACTGAAAAGGACCATTGGGGAGATCGGAGATTGAAGTTTTTTGTTTTTGAAAAACTCAGTACTTTTATTGTCTCTTGCCTTGATTATTGGAGAGGAGGGGGCTTCTTGTGCAAAAGAACACATCATTATAGTAAATATGAATACAATGAATAAAATAATCTGCTTCATAATATAATTTTTTTTAATTGTTATACATTTTACTATCACTAAACTTTTTATAAACATACACGTTGAATGGTAGAGGAAAGGCTAAATTACCCTGTCAATCATCGCTATCAAATAATCGCATTTTCCACGTTCAATATCATTACTAGCCAAAGAACGAGCTTGTATCAAATAGCGACGTGTACTTTTCAACTTATCATAGCAAATGGCTTCGATATCCGTACCGACATAGAAATTGACAGCAGTCATAGGTTCCATACCCGATTGCTCTTCTGTTGCAGATATAGAGGCAAAAGTTGTCAGCAACCCTAATGATTGTAACTTATGATTAGTTTGCTCGTTGAGAGCAATGGAAGTTACTCTTGTTGATACAGCCTTGTCAATAGCCTTTAATGTCGGACACATTCCTTTTAAAGAACTGATATATACAGACAGTTGTGCAATCATTGGAGCACTTAAAGGTTTCCCATTTAAAGTTTCTTTGAATAATTGTTTCTCTATATCATTCAAATATGCTTCTTGGGTATAAGGTCTAGTTGATTTCTCTACACTCAATCCCATACGCATCAAACGAAACATCAAAGACATCATTGGATACCCGTTATTGTAAATCCATGTTGACATATCAGGATTGACACCACCTAAACGCAAGAAATCCTTATTAGAGTCCAGCCAACTTAAATCATAGAAGGTACTGAATATCTTTTGTAAGACTTTCTTTTGCATATCTGCCGATACCGGTTGATATGAAGGAACATTGCTTTTTTCGTTGGCTTCATTGATATAAATACCTCCGATATAAGAAGATACAGGTGACAATGTTTTATTGATTAATTCAATAATCACAAAATCAGGAAATAGCTCCCGGTAATCATTGGGGATATTATCGTCGTGAAACCAGGCAGGACTATTTTTAACTACATATTTCACATGAGCGATTTGTGCATCTAAAGAGGCTATCGGATCATTACCTAAATCATAGTTTTGGCAACGCGGGTCTGTAGCATAAGCTGGTGAACGCTTTCCATAGAAATAGCGTGGATCTCCATCGTGTTCCATAGCCCATTTCTTCAACATGTCTGATTCATTTTCACTGGTGGCGGCATACAGATATTTGAGCGTAAATGCATCACATACACCCGGTTTGTCGACAATCAATACCACTCCTTTTTCTTTATCACCGGGCTGTGCCAGATAATTGTATAATACGTTGTCCATGACTGAAGCTGTGATACCATATTTTTGAGTAAATTCAGGAGAACGCAGTTCCTCTGGGGAGTATGCTGCAGAACCAGCCAAATTAGTTGCCAATCCCAAACTAAGACCAAATGCTTTTAGCATACGTGCTGTCAGATTCTCACAGATCACCTCATCGGCAATGTAATAAGTCCGGAAGCGCGGATCAATCTCTGCCATTTGGTATACTCCATTGCGACGTACGCTGACGGCAAGGTCGCGTGGTACTCCTATCTTGGTACTTAAGATTTCTCCAGTGCGTAAATCAGTGACATTGTACGCAGTAACTTCCGAGTTGTTGTTATTCAGGAAAGCAATCGTATTTATCATTGGGTTATTAGCACGGAAAGTTGAACCTTTCTCATACGGTTTTATTATGATTGGTTTTCCTATTCCTAAGTCTTCAAATATTATATTCCATTCATCTGCACTTTTTTGGATGGCTTTTACCCAGCTATCTTGAATCAGAGTGTCGATGTAGAAAACAACAGGTTGTTGCGTCGTTATATTACGCCGTGTTACATAATATCCTTTCTTGAAACGTTTTTCATTACGATAGTCCGTGTATGCGATATAACCTGTTCCTACACGTGGGTTGGCTTCGCGGGTATTCATCTTTTCTTTTGACAGTAGGGCTAGTGTCGTTTGTACCGACATGGTTAATTCCGGTTGTTCTTTGGAGACGAATCCCATGATGCTGATGCTCAACTTTGCAGTACAGTTTTGAGTGATACTGATACAATTGTCGAATGCATCTGCAGAGTCCACAAAAGATGTTTTACTTTGAGGGGAAGCACTTACAATTGTGAGCATACCTCCATAACTGCGTCCGCTAAGATTGAGTACATCTTTATTGGAACAAGAGAAATAGGAAGTGGCATTAAATACAACAGCCGTTGAATCGCTGGTGTATCCTTCAATTGGAAATGCTTTGTAAATAGCATTACTACGAGATAATGCAAAAGCCGCTTCTTGATTATCGTCCTGTTCGTTGAGGCGAACATTGTATTTCGGATCTCGGAATAATATTAATGAATCGGTTTTATCAATAATCAGATACCTACTTTGAGCAGCTTTTGTGCCTGCCAGTGAAATGTCACTTGCAGTAGTGATGGCAGAGTTTACTAAAAAATCCCGTCCCATTAATTCAACCGGTAGTTCCAGATAAATCTTATCCTCGTACTGATGAACTGTGATTGTCCCTTTATTGACTGTATGTTTCTTCTTATCTTTGAAAAGCTTGTCGTAGACACTCTTTTTTTTCTTTTGAACACTGTCAGTCTGTTGTTCGGTTTTTGCTTTTCCTTTTTTCTTTTTGGAGCGGGCATTGGCTTCATTTGTTGATCCGATAATCAACAAAATTGCCATCAACCATAAAAATAGTATTTTCATCTTTTGTCCCTCCCTTATTTTAAGTTGATGTCGAGCATCTTTAATAATAATTCATAGTGAGCTTTCGTCTTCCCTGATGCACTGGCTGCCTTTTGTTTCATCAGTTGTTTGG
Source organism: Bacteroides sp. D22 (assembly GCF_000163675.1). Classification (NCBI taxonomy): domain Bacteria; kingdom Pseudomonadati; phylum Bacteroidota; class Bacteroidia; order Bacteroidales; family Bacteroidaceae; genus Bacteroides; species Bacteroides sp. D22. Next base: position 21,598 of record NZ_GG774815.1, read on the forward strand.
CTTTAGCTATATATGCGTATACATCTGCCTGGGTAACTTTGGCTGTCATAGAAAAACGATTCAACGGTCTCCATTCAAAACCTGCTACAGGGTTGTGTATAACATCCTCTTTGATAGCATGTCCCTGGCAACAAGTATATCCGAACTGGCGGTGATTGATGTCAAGTGGTTTTTCTCCGGTCAATGCTTTCCCGGCTCCTTTAATTGTGAAACCGGCAGTTTGCATCATCATGTATATATATTGTTTCTGGAGATTCATTTGGGATTCTGTTAATGTACGTCCGGAAATGGTCGGTTTCCATACAAAATTGTATATCATGTTGAAAGCCTCGGCAGCAGTAAATGAATCTTTCTCTAATCCTTCGTATTGTGATACCTGAAAAGGTACAGGCAGTATATATCTCAACATGAAGTTTTGAATAGTTTGTTTAGGGGAACCGGAAACCGGAAATTTAGTTAATAAGTTTTTGTTGTCAAGCCAATCCAGATCATTATAAATTTCGAATAGGTAATTCAGGGCTTCTTTTTGTTGTGCCTTCGGAATTTGTGCAAAACGTGGCATTGTGTCCCCTTCTTTAACTTCGTTGACAAAATAGCCACCTACATTGCCTGCTACATGGGTAACATACATTGCAAGTTGTTCTACGATACCAATAAATAAATCTTCACGGTATTCGTATGTATCGTCACCTTCGGAAATCCAACTTTCCAAATTATTCATGATATACTTAAGGTTCTTGATGCCATATCGAGTTGCTTTCATAGAGTTGTCACCAATATCTTCCGTTTGTGAACGGGGATCAACAACTCCATATACTTGTTGTTTTCCATATCGGTACACTGGATTTTCTTTAATGGCATCAGTGATCCATTTGCCTGTTATAATTGCTTCTTCCTCTGCAGAATTAACATTGAATACCGGAGTATACGTCCATTTTATGAGGTATTTGTCGTATTCACCAAAGCGGGGTGGAGTCAATTTAACGCCACGTTCTTTATCGCCAGGTTGTGCTACATAGTTGAAGCGGGCATAATCCATAATGGAAGGAGTAGTGCCATACTTCTGCGTGAATTCCGGTGAACGTAAAGAATCTACCGGGAAAGTGGAAGAAGCTCCCATATTATGCATAAACCCTAAACAGTGACCGATTTCGTGTGAAAGTACATAGCGTAATGCGTCTCCAACCATTTCATCCGGAATATTGACAGTGCGTACATCCTTATCGGCTTGTGCTGTTTGCACGAACAACCAGTTACTGATAAGCTTGATAACATTATGATATAAATATACGGAGGCATTCAAGATTTCTCCGCTTCGTGGGTCTACCCATGATGGTCCCATAGCATTCTCAATGCTTGATGGAGCATAGCGAACACATGAATATTTGATATTGTCCGGATCGAATTCCGGATCATCAGTCGGGAAATCTTTGGCTGCTACAACATCTTTGAATCCAATCTGCTCGAATAATTCATTCCATTGGGTGACTCCTTCCCGCAGATATGGTTTCCATTTTTCCGGAAAAGTGTTATCGATGTAGAAAACAATCTGTTTAGTGGGTTTCACTTTCTCACCACGTAGGTAGGCAGCAGTGTCAGACGGTTGTATATCCCATCGATTGGCATAGTAAACAGGTGCGGTTGTTTTAGCTCCTTCGCCTAGTTGTTCGCGTCCGGTAAAGAATACACCGATCCGGTAATCTGCCATACGTGGACGGTAAGGCTTTTCTTTCAACAGCATGATAGAACGTGTCATTTCTGCGGTGAATGGACGGTCTTTTATGAGTGACGCCCCTTGTGAATTGCTGACAGAGAATGTATATGACAGACAGCTTTTAATAGAAACATTATCTTTGAAAGCCTTGATTTGTGAAATGTAAGAGCAGTCGGATTGATAATTCTCTGTACGATTGTACATTCCATAGATTGAATTACGATCGAATGGACTCATTTTTTTGTTGTCGCCCAGGAAGACGCTGCTCATATCAAAAACGATAGCAGTAGAGTCATTATTGTATGCTTGAATCTTTTGGTTGCTTAAAATTGCTCCCAGTGTACTTTTGCGTAAAGCTTCATCAATTTGTGTGTTACCAGTAATATAGTCAGTGTTTACCTGACGTAACTGTACATGTGTTTTATTGCGTGTGAATACTACGTGAAGAAGATCGGTCGGTTTAGAACCGACTACTGCATTGCCATTATCAGAGATACTGGTGACAGTGGAACCAATAAGCATATCTTTATTGATTAAATTCACAGGAAGTTCAAAATATACTTTTCCATCCAGCAGATGGAGAGTAATCAGTCCTTTGGCTATTTCATGCTTTTTCTTGAATAGTTTGTCATATTCACTTTCTTTTTTAGCAGGAGTTGTTTGTTCTGTTTTTGCCTTCTTTTTTTTCCAGAAGAATGGAAATTTACGCTGTGCGTCAATGGTGGTAGACGAAGCTACCACCATTGCTGCAAGTAAGAGGATTTTCTTTTTCATATCAGTTCTTTAATGTATTTTTATGAAATTAGATTAATATCCGGTTGTTGTTACATCTAGGATTTTACCAAAACCATCATAGATTAGGGCTTTAGAAATATCCAAGGTTCCTGCACCGGCCTGTTTCATCGGAACAATTGAGACTTTTCCGTTAAATTCTGCGGATTGGGTCACAATAATGAGGGCTTTGTTATTCCATGCATTTGGGGCAATAGTTGGTGGATTACCAGTCATTACATTAATTTGATTAGTGTATTGTCCTTGTTGATATAGCTTGGCTTTTGTGATTTTTTCTCCGTTACTGGGGGTAAACTGTGAGGTGGTGGAGACAGATACTTCATTTCCCATACCGTAAGTAAATGAGTATATAGCTGCATCTGTTACTACATATAATACATTATTTGTATGTCCGAAGAAAATAGATACAGCTTTGTCTAGTAAGGTTTTTCCTGTCGTTGGAATAATATATTTGTTTTTTGCAGCTGCTGGTTGTTCTGGTGAAGTCACAATCCATCCCTCCCAATTATCAGGATCTTCATAATGTCCTTCTTCTGCTTTATATTGGCTTAAAGTGTAAATAGCATAATTTCCACTATTATCGTCTTTAAGTAAGAAAGTGGCCAATGAGCCATCTTGAGAACTTGTTGCGGCAATAGCTGTTTGACTTCCCATGTCATTAGGATCGAAATCTGGATTTGAGATATACGGAGTACATGTGTTATAACTCGTGCCATTTAAGGAATAAAAGGCACCTTTGGGTTTATCTAACCATACTAAATGGTTGTCTCCAATACTATATGAAGAATTTGCTGCATATACATTGTTATTGATTTCAAATCCATTAAAAACAGAATTAGGCATAGAGAATTTGTTACCTGCTACGTTTAAGAATGAATATAGTCCATTATTTGTATAAGCGATGAAAAGTTGTGAAGAACGAATATAAGATTTTACTTGAAAATCGGTGGGGCAATATAAAAATATTTTTTCATCTTCCCATGTCCCGTTTATTGAATAGTCCTTACAGTTGAAACGAATGCTTTTTCCTGTGGAAGAAATAGCCCAAATCTGATTTAAGTGAGAACTACCAAGTATTGCTGTGTTCCCCATCACCTCATAGGTTAATGAAGTCAATAATTCATCATATGCTGCTCCATTAGCAGTTTCTAGTATGTGACGGAATATTCTTTCTTCTTTTGTATATTGATTTGTTATTTGAGAATTGTTAATCAAAGTAAAATCTGTTGTTGTTCCGTTTTCACTATCTGCGATCAACAATCCGTCTAGGAAGCTACTTTGTACATATAATTCCCAAGAATAAATATATTGTAAGTTATCATTTGCTACATCTGTTACAGTCAATTTTAACGTATAGGCTCCATTTGATATAGGACGATTTATAATACCATGAAAGTCTTTTTCTGTACCAATAATTTCATAAACAGGATTATTAGTTGAGGGTTCCTCGGTTACAGCCCATTCATAGCGCAAATTAGAACCATCAAAACCATCTTGGGTAATAGATGGTACAATATCGACAGGAGATTGATAACCTACGTATATTGAATTTTCTTGATTTTTATCGTTTATACTAATTTGTACTTCTGGAATAAGGTTTGTTACAAATGAACTTTTATCCTCATAACAAGAAGTAAACCAGAGAATATTAGGCAGCAGTAATATTATTAATTGAGTTATATTATTTTTCTTCATAATTTTATAGAATTATATAAATTAATATGTTCTGGCTTCTATAATTTGTCCTTTCAAATTACCTTCGTTATGAACTAGGGGGGTATCGGGATGTTCTTTCTGATACTTTTTTAGATAATCCGCTAATTTTGCAGCATAAGCTTCATATGATTTGTCTGTTACGAATAATCTATAATTGGCGAGATATTTATATGTAAAATATGTTGGTCTCTGTGGTTGGTCAGGATGCGCAGTCATATCGTCCCAATCATCCCAGTCTAAAGCTGTTACAATTGTTTTTAAAGCATTGGAACTATAAGCTGTTGTAGAATAAGAGGTTGGAGCTAGGGATGATTTTATTAGTGAATTATATGTCATCCATACATATCGTTCAGTCGCTGGAGGGGCAATGATATTGTTGTTCCAACTTACTGTTGCTGTGATATATTCTTTAGGGCCTAACCCTAGAGTTGATGACTCCTTTAGCTGGATATAAAGTTTATATGATGCTCCATTTTGTATTTCATCAGTATTAAACAGCCTTATTTTTATTGTTCCTTTTAAACTATTTGCGGGAATCACTGCAGCAGTTATTTCATAACTGTTTTCGGGGGCAGTGGTTTCCTCCGCATTGATTACATAATTCACAGTACGGTCTTCTGTCGATACATTTCCGACCAAAACTAAAGGCAATTCATATTCACCATATTCATCAAAGGGATTCTCCAGAAAAGAATAATTCCCTTTAAATATGTCGGTTTCTGCATCGTACTCATTCGTAGAATTGAATCTGACAGCATTATATTGACTGTCAAAATATGGTATTTCTTCCTTGCCGCAACTAATGAGGCATAAAGAGAAACAGCTTATCGCTAAGACTGATTTTATAATTATTTTTTTCATATTAATATTGTTTATTGTACACGACCGGATTGTATTTCGAAGGTAGGATAAGGCAATAAATATTGCGTATCTGTCATCTCTTCACTATAATTAGGAATAGATTTACACCCTGTTCGCTTATAGTAATAGAACATGACACCTTCGGAAATGAATTCTTTGTGATATTCTTTTTGTATTTCTTTTATGATTTGATCTGCATTTAGATTTTCAAGAGGGGTGCTGATACCTCTGTTTTCGCGAATCTTATTTAGCCTTTGTAATGCCATGTCAAGATTTGGGGTTGCACTTGTTGCATAGCATTCTGCAGCAATATAGAATATTTCAGGCAAGCGTATTAGAGACAAGCGGTTCTTATTGAATTCGTCTAAACTTGCTTGATGAATTTTCATAGGGACATATCCTCTGGAATCACTTTGGGTTTGATCTAACATTCGTGTGAAACGAACATCTGAATTTATGCCTTCATATATATTTTCAACATCTGTTGGAGATATATACATAGCTGTATAGTCTGTGTTGACGAAGTTGGGTATTATATATGAGGTAATTTTGGACGTAACGTCTGAAACATTTAGGCTAAATAAAGCTTCGGATGCTAGAGAACGGTTAGATTGAGAAATTTCTGGTAACAGGTAGGAGTAAGTGTACATATCGTCCATAACAATTCCATTATCACCGATAGCTGTGATTATCTCTTCAGTAGCATTTAAAGCTTTGTCTATGCTTTCTTTACTGCCTTCCCATAAATATACACGTGCTTCCAATGCTTTGACTGCATAATAATTGAGTCGTAAAGTTCTATCTTTGAAGAAACCATCTGCATCTATACTTGTGTAATAAGAAGCCGGATGTTTTTTTGTGATCGGGTCGTATTCCTTTAATAATTTTTCTGCGGCTTCCAAATCGTTGATAATCATTTGAAGTGTCTCCTTTCCTGTGCGTTGAGGAGTTGGGATCGATGATAAAGTTGTTACATATGGAATCGTTTTTTTAGAATTTAGTTCTGCGGAACGGTTTTTCCAATCACCATATCCATATAGGCGCAACAGATCAAAATGCATATATGCACGAATGGCAAGAAGTTCTCCTTTGATAACATGATAATAGACTTCGTTCAGACTTGACTCCTGTCCTTCCATATTAGTTAATGCTTCATTGGCATTGGCTATTACAGAATATGCTTTAGCCCAAATATTTTCGATGTCCGAGAATATTTGTGTGTGGTCGTAATTGAATTTTTCATATTCTTGCATTTCTCTACTATTACTTGAATTGGAAGTCACAGGATTAAATTGATGACCTAATATTTCAATTGCATACCAGGATAATTCTTTACCATAAAGGGCATTGTCTGTCATGCTAATATAACAACCTATTAAAGATTGTTGGAATCCGGCTAGAGTGCTATAATGATCTTTTTCTCGAATTTCAGACCCTGAAGTAACATCGAACCAGTCGCTGCAAGAGGATAATGTTACTACGGACGTTAATAGGATTAATATGTATTTTTTCATCTTTATAAAATTTAGAGAGTGGCTGTTAATGAGAACGACATATTTCTTGCGAAAGGATAATTTAAACCTCGTTCTATTTTTATAGAAGAGAACGTTGCAATATCATTTAAATAGAATGATAAACGCAGACGTTGCATACTTAATTTCCTATAAATGGAACTGGGAAACTCATAATATGCACTGATGGAAGAGAGTGATAATTCACGCCGATCCTGTACAAAGCGAGTGGTAGCACGTGTAGTTGTTTCAGAATTAAATTTCTTGTATGGTGTTACTTGTCCGGGAGTAGTCCAACGACCAATTAGCAATCGGCGATCCACATTGTAAGCAATATTTGCATTTTCTACCCGACTGACGAGGGTTGAATTATACATTTGACAACCAGCAAGATAACTTATAGTAGCGCTTAATCCGATACCTTTATACTCGGCTGTGAAACCGCCTGTACCACGATACTTAGGATCGGAGTTACCAGCAGCGACCATATCATTGGCTGAATAAGTATAGGTGTAGGTACCATCTTTTTTAATGTATATTTCTTGTCCGGTTTGCGGATCAATACCGGCTGAAGGAACTGCCCATATTGTTTTCATAGATAATCCGTCTTGATACATTAATACAGGTGCAGAGGTATTATTATCTTCTGCTTGTTTCATCATTTTTTCATTGTAAGCCCGCATACTCTCTGACAAACGAATTATTTTATTTCGGTTATAGGCAAATGTTCCATATACATTTACAAAACCTTCTTTTCCTTGCCATATTGTATAATTAGCTTTAGCTTCAACTCCAGAATTACGTACCAATCCTAAATTATCTTTTACTATTGCGAACCCTGTAGAAGTTGGGATTGTTACATCGGTTAACATATTCTTGGTATCTGCTGAGTAATAGTCAACAGAAAGGGATAATCCGGCAACTCTCATATCAATTCCTATATTATGATCCTTTTTCTGTTCCCATTTTAATTTGGAGTTAGGCATAGATGCTAAATAAGCTCCTGTAAATTTGCCAGCTAAGCCTCCATATACGACGCCTGTGTAATAATTATATGTAGCAATTGCTGCGTTGGTATCAAAGTTTTGATTTCCAGTCAAACCAATCGAGGCCCGAAGTTTTAACTGTTTAATCCATCCAACACCTTTCAAGATGGCTTCATTGTGCAGGTTCCATCCAATACCAAAAGACCAGCTATTGGCCCAACGGTTATCTGAACCGTATAAGGAAGATGCGCTTTCCCGAACAGTTGCATCGGCTAAATAACGATTGTCATAATCATACGAAGCGGCTAATAGGAAGCTGGCTTCACGGTTAATTGTGGAATAACCAGTAGGGGTACTGTTTTCTGCATATTGTTTTGCGAATGAAATATCTGCCTTCTGATTATTGGGGAAACCTTCTGCCGTGTGTCGATATGCTGATGATTTTTCTCCGGAGATAAAGGCACCGGCATTTCCAAAGATAGTATGTTTACCAAATTGATTATTATAGTTTATATTCAAGTCTCCGGAAATAGAACTGGATTTACCATTTTCCATAATATACTTACCACGCTTAAGTATATCATTAACATTTGCAAAAATGGAATGTGAGGCGGGATAGAAATCATCCATATCATTTCGTTTTTCAGAGACTCCTATACGTGCTGTTGCTTTCCAGTTTTTATCAACTTGCCATTCTGCATAAAAATTATTGGTGAATTGTAAATAACTGGAAGTAAAGCTGGTTCCGATAATAGAATTATACATAGGGTTAGCTACTTTGCTTGATGTTGAGCCAATTTGTTCTACCCATTGAACTATATTCCCATTTTCATCAGTTGCTTGCCAATATGGATTCATTCTGGAATATTCGCTAAATTCTCCATAAGGGGACTCATTACTTTTGTTAGATATGATTGATAGGATATTCTTTAGTAATAGTTTGTTATGTCTGTATGATAAATTTATATCACCCGATATATTGCGGCGGTCAGATCCCTTCATAACCCCAGTAATCTGATTATAAGTAAGGTCTAAGATTGCACGTAAATTTTGGGAATCGCCTAATTCTATATTTAGGTTATGTTTATGTCCTATGCCAGTGTGAAGTGGCTTGGATAACCAGTAGGTATCTAATCCTTCTAATGCAAGTTTTCGTCGTCCATTATATAATTGATCTAATTGGATTTGTGTATTGGCGCTACTACTTGTATATACTCCGTCTAAACGTTCTGCTTCCAATTTTTCAAATGCATTACAAAGGTCATAACTGGTTAAATCCGGCATTTCCAAAGAAATACTACCATTATACGTAATACGCTGTTGATTTCCGGTTAAACGTTTTGTTTCAATAACAATTACACCATTGGCTGCTTTAGAACCGTAGAGAGCTTTTGCTGAGGCGTCTTTTAAAATTGTAATGCTTTCAATTCGGTTCATGTCCATGTCCATTATTGTCTCAGCAGTTGTTTCAAAACCATCAAGAATGAATAAAGGTTGATTGGGTTGATTTTGATAGTTGCTGCGCAAAGAACTGCTTTCTGTCGTTGGAAAACTGGAAGTTCCACGCATTGACATATCCGGAACACTATTGGGATTGGAGCCCATATCAAAATTATCTGCAATGTATATTGTAGGATCCAGATTTTTCAAACTCTGGAACACATTCTGATTTCCGACACGCATCAGATCTTTGCTCGAAATAGTAGTTGCTGCTCCAGTAAAACTTTCTGCTTTACGAGTATAAATTCCAGTAACGATAACTTCATCTAATTTAGTATCACTTTTTAGAGTAATATTTTTTCGTACATCATTCCGACCACTATTAATCATTACTTGCTGAGTAGACATTCCGATATATGAAAAGGTGATAGTACATGCGGTATTAGCTGGAATCTCTATATTATATTTACCATTATTATCTGTTATGGCAAAGCGTTGAAGATCACTAATCACAACATTAACACCGGGCAAAGGATATCCTTCTTCATCCGAAACGATACCTGTTGCGATACGTTTGCTTCCTTGTTGTTCCACTTTAGAGATAGTGACAATATCTCTTTCCATGCTGTAAGTGAGACCCGTGCCATTGAGTACGGTACGTAGTACGTTATCCACAGTTTCATCTTTTACATGGATAGTGATGGGTTTCAGTGACTTTGTCTGTTCTGTATTGTAGACAAAGCTTAATCCGGTTTGTTGTCTTAAAGCATCGAAAAAATCTTTGACAGTGACAGATTCCAGATTTAAAGTTACTTTTTTGCCACTTTCTGGAATGGCAAGCATCATTGTGGGTAATAGTAATAATACTACTACCAGAGAAAGTATTCGGATTCTTTCTCTACTTTTTGTCTTTCTCATTCTTTCTTCTTGTTTAATTAGTAATTAATTGTCTGTGATTAAAATTTCTCTTCCTTCTATTTTTATTTGTAAATTCGTAGTACGTGCTATTGCTTTTAATATCGGGCTGATTGTGGCATAACGATCCATATTACCAGTAAATCGCAGTTGTTTAAGCTCGGAAGTGCCAAAGGAAATATTAACATTATACCAATGTTCTAGAATTTCGACAATATTTTCTAAAGTACGATTTTCGAAAATAAGTCGTCCTTCATTCCATGCTATGTAGGGAGTGAGGTCTACATTGTATATAGATATATTGTTACCTTTCTGTTCAATGTGTGCCAATTGGCCCGGCTCTATGAGTTGTTCCTGTGTACTTCCTTGAGGAATAATACTGATACTCCCTTTCACTAATGCGACTTCTGTTCGTCCAGAGGTGAATGTATTAACATTAAATTCTGTACCATACTGTTTGATTATTCCTTGGTCAGTGATAACGTAGAAAGGACGAGTATCTTTGGCTATTTTAAAATAGGCTTCTCCTTTTAGATAAACCATGCGTTTAGTCTTACTAAACTTTACAGGATACCGTATTTCTGTGTTATAATTGAGGTGTACGGTTGTTCCATCTTCAAAGGTTACTCTGAATTCGTTTCCTTGTTCAGTTGTTAATGTGTTTTTTTCTACTGTTTCAGGCTGCTGTTTTTGAGGTATATCTATATTTATATTGGGTGTTGATGGATAGATGAGCGCACCATTTTGGGCTATAGCAGTTGTGGAATGATTAACTTTAACTGGTGTTGGATATGTTGGGGTAAGCGATTGCTTGTCATTCCCGGCTAAAATTAATGTAGCTTTAGGAATTCCTGGCTGTATGGCATCTCCTAAGGCTAGATTGTCAGATATTTGTTTTTCGGAAGCAATATAAAAGTACCATCCTCCTGCTGCTATTATTATAGGTAATATTAAAATAGCTGCATATTTCAGGAGAATTGATGTGACTGATACTTGGCAATATTTCTTTTTGAAATGTTTCCATGCTTGATGTGAGTTAATCTGTGTATATGCCTCGTAGCGCTTACGAAATGATGCGCTTGTTCGTAAACGATTGAAAAACTCTTCGTGTTGTGGAGAGGTCTTGATCCAATTGTCAAGTTGTTTTTTCTCGTGCTCTGTAATATCACCGAAGAGATATTTGGCTATTAATTCTTCTGTACCAGATTTTATTTTCATATATTTATTGTCTTATCATTTGTTAATAAGACAACATGAAGATTAAAAAGAGGTACAAACTTTCTAAAAAAGATTATTTTGGTTACGAAAAAAACTTGGAACTATACAAAATGTCACATAAGGGGAGCAAAAAATAGCATGTGCCCATCTGTTCTTTGATAGATTGTATAGCTCTTTTCTTTTGTGTTTTTACTGTTTCAATCGAAATTCCTAGTGCAGTAGCTATTTCTTCATTCTTTTTTCCATCCATATGTAATAAGAATATTTCCCGGCAGCGTGTTGGCAATTTATCGATAGCACGAAATAGTAGTCGGTATACTTCTTCTTCATTGGTATCTTCTTCTTCTGTGATTTCTCGATAAGTGCTTGCCAAGCGTTCAAGATAGAGAGATTCTACATTCTGATGTTTTAAATAATTAAGAGAGGCATTTCGTATAGAATTATAAAGATAAGTTCGGAAAGAAGGCAATGATAAGAATCTCATTTTCTTTTCCCACATAGTTGCAAAAAGATCCTGTACAATATCTTCGGCAGCTTGTTGGGAAGAGAGAAAGTTGATGGCATACAACACCAATGCTTTATAATATTCATTATAAAGCTGATGATAAGCGGCTGGGTGTTGCTCATTTATACCTTTTATAAAGGAACTTTTCTCTTCGTTCATGGTGAAATATTATGTTTTATGCAGCAAATGTATAAAATATCTAGGATAAAAGAAGTCTTTCAAACTCTATAGTGTTTGTGAATGCTTCTTTTTTTATTTTTGCTTGTCTGTATAACTTCATTTTTTTCTTTGGAATAATATAACAGCAAAAAAACGCGACTCTGTTCTGAAACTTTAGAGAATCAATGTATTATAGTCTCTCTAAAAATCTTTATATTTGCAGACCGTTTGGAAACGATAGTGAATAATAAACAATACAATAACTTAAAAAACAACCAAAATCAGATGAAGCAGGATATGATTGTTATCCTTGACTTGGGTAGTCATGAGAATACGGTGTTGGCTCGCGCCATCCGTGCATTAGGAGTTTATAGTGAGATTTATCCTCACGATATCACAGTGGAAGAACTGAAAGCATTGCCCAATGTAAAGGGTATTATAATTAATGGTGGACCGAATAATGTAATTGATGGCGTTGCTATTGATGTAAATCCGGCTATCTATACTTTGGGGATTCCCGTCATGGCTGCAGGTCACGATAAAGCAACTTGTGAAGTGAAGTTGGCAGAATTTGCGGATGATATTGAGGCTATAAAGGCGGCAGTGAAATCATTTGTTTTCGATGTTTGTAAAGCTGAAGCTAACTGGAACATGAAGAACTTTGTCAATGATCAGATAGAGTTGATTAAGCGTCAGGTGGGCGATAAGAAAGTATTGTTGGCTCTGTCGGGTGGAGTTGATAGCTCTGTGGTAGCAGCTTTACTTCTGAAGGCAATTGGTAACAATCTGGTTTGCGTACATGTTAATCATGGTTTGATGCGTAAGGGAGAGTCTGAAGATGTGGTTGAGGTATTCAGCAACCAGTTGAAAGCAAATCTTATTTATGTAGATGTAACCGATCGTTTCTTGAATAAACTGGCAGGTGTGGAAGATCCGGAACAGAAACGTAAAATTATTGGTGGTGAGTTTATTCGTGTGTTCGAAGAAGAAGCACGTAAGCTGAATGGTATTGACTTCTTGGGGCAAGGGACTATTTATCCGGATATTGTGGAAAGTGGAACGAAAACTGCTAAAATGGTGAAGTCTCACCATAATGTAGGTGGGCTGCCTGAAGACCTTAAGTTCGAGCTTGTGGAGCCGTTGCGCCAATTATTTAAAGATGAAGTTCGTGCTTGTGGCTTGGAGTTGGGATTGCCTTATGAGATGGTTTACCGTCAACCTTTCCCTGGTCCAGGTTTGGGCGTACGTTGTTTAGGTGCTATAACGCGTGACCGTTTGGAGGCTGTACGTGAGTCCGATGCTATTTTGCGTGAAGAGTTTCAGATTGCCGGATTGGATAAAAAGGTATGGCAATACTTTACAGTAGTACCCGATTTTAAATCTGTTGGTGTACGTGATAATGCCCGTTCTTTTGATTGGCCGGTGATTATTCGCGCTGTCAACACGGTAGATGCTATGACGGCTACTATCGAACCGATAGAATGGCCTATCCTGATGAAGATAACAGACCGTATACTGAAAGAAGTGAAGAATGTAAATCGCGTTTGTTATGATATGTCTCCGAAACCTAATGCGACTATAGAATGGGAATAGAGAGACTTTTTAAGTGATATTTCGATAGCCTCAATTTTTTGTAAGTTGAGGCTATTTTTTTAATATGTTGAACCTTGCCACATTGAATTTGACGGATGTTTAATGGCTCAGTTGTAATTCTTGGGGGATTAAGTTTAGTCAATTCCCTTCATGCATATACCTTTGCTAGCCTAAAAAGGAAGAAGCTCATATCCACTACTCCTCTAAATGATGCCCTAAATGCTTTGATTTTAGCATTAAATGCTTCCGCTGCTGCATTTGTACTCCTGTTCACAAAGAAGTTCAGAATCCTTTCATAATGATTCTCAATAGAGTTTGCTACTGTTGTGAATGTATCGTATCCATATTCTTCAATCTTATTATACCA
>NZ_GG774815.1:36308-114012 GCF_000163675.1 Bacteroides sp. D22
TGAACTTCAATCTCAGGGAGGAAACCTTTTGAGTGAAGATGGAGATCAGAGTACTCAGCAGGAATAGTGGCTTTCTCCTCTAAATAAAGAATAAAGCAAGTATCCTGAGAAACATGATTGACTAGGGTAAAGTAATCAAGGATTCCTGAAGGCAAGAACAAGCTTAAAGAAGCAACAGGATCAATCGTTTGGGAAGAGGATGTTTTCATGATGCAAAAATAAGAATTTTAACGCAATCCCCCAAGGTTTCAGACTGAGCCTGTTTAATCTGATTGATATATGATTTGCGTTGGTGTAAACCGGCACCAATTGATGTATAAAAGAAAAAGGCACCCAGAAGTGGAAGCCTCCCAAATGCCTTATTCTTATCAAGTAGCGGGACCCGGGATTGAACCGGGGACCTCATGATTATGAATCATGCGCTCTAACCAGCTGAGCTATCCCGCCATCGTTTCTCGATTGCGGGTGCAAAGATAGATGATTTTTTATAATCTCCAAAACAATTCATAACTTTTTTGTGTTTTTTCTTTAAGAAAGGGTTTGATTTTCCCTATAAACAGGAAGTTTGAAGCTCGATAATGAAAGAATAATTAAATAAAGTGTCTGATTTATGCGGCGTATTTAGAAAAAAGTATTTATCTTGGCACACGTAAAAACAATTCGAAATTGCTATGAAAAAGGAAAAGATTCATTTGGAGTATTTGTTGAATGCAACGTCTAAAAATATTCTTTGGGGAGCTATTAGTACACCGACCGGGTTGGAGGACTGGTTTGCCGACAAAGTTATTTCTGACGATAAAATAGTAGAGTTCCATTGGGGGAAGACAGAGCTGAGGAAAGCAGAGATTATTGCCATTCGCTCTTTCTCTTTTATCCGCTTCCGTTGGCAGGATGATGAAAACGAACGCGATTATTTTGAAATCAAGATGACTTATAATGAGCTGACTAGTGACTATGTGTTGGAAATTACCGATTTCGCAGAGCCGGATGAAGTAGCCGATATGAAAGAATTGTGGGAGTCGCAAGTAGCTAAATTAAGAAGAACTTGTGGTTTTTAGTTAACTTTCAACTAAAAATTTTCGATGCTCCTTTTTTTGTGCTAATTTTGCATCCTAATTGCACGAACCTATTAAGATGCTACGCATAAAGAAATTAGATATATTCATCGTAAAGAGTTTTTTGATGCTCTTTATTGGTACATTCTTCATCTGTCTGTTCATATTCATGATGCAGTTCCTGTGGAGATATGTAGACGAATTGGTCGGAAAGGGATTGGAGATGAGCGTAATGGCTCAATTCTTCTTTTATTCCGCATTAACATTAGTGCCGGTATCGTTGCCATTGGCAGTGCTACTGGCTTCTTTGATTACTTTCGGTAACTTTGGCGAGCGTTATGAATTGCTTGCGATGAAAGCCGCAGGTATTTCTCTCCTTAAAATCATGCGTCCGCTTGCTTTCTTCGTTTGCGGACTTATCGGTGTCTCATTCTATTTCCAAAATGTAGTAGGTCCTATCGCCCAGGCTAAATTGGGAACTCTGATCCTTTCGATGAAACAAAAATCTCCGGAGTTGGACATTCCGGAAGGAGTTTTCTATTCTGAAATCAAGGACTATAATTTAAAGGTAGCTAAGAAGAACCGGAAGACCGGTATGCTATATGATGTGCTGATTTATAGTATGAAAGATGGCTTTGAGAAAGCACGTATTATATATGCTGATTCCGGGCGTTTGGAGATGACCGCGGATAAACAGCATCTTTGGCTGCATTTGTATAGCGGAGATTTATTTGAGAATCTGAAAGCTCAAAGTATGAAATCGGAGAATGTACCTTACCGACGCGAGGAATTCAGGGAAAAACATACCATTATTGAGTTTAATTCCGATTTCAATATGGTTGACGGTGAGATTATGGGTAAACAGTCCAGTGCTAAGGACATGGCGCAGTTGCAGAGTTCCATTGACTCAATGACGGTTGTGGGAGACAGTATCGGACGACAGTATTACAGGGAAGTGGCAGAAGGAAATTTCCGTCCTTCTTATGGATTGACAAAAGAAGATACGATCAAAATAGAAAAGGCGGATATTTATGAATATAATGTAGATAGTCTTTACGAAGTAGCCTCTTTAACGCAGAAACAGAAGGTGATTTCTTCTGCTGTCAGTCGTGCGGAGAACGTGGCTAACGATCTTGGGTTCAAGAAATTCACGATGGAGAACAATGATTATAGTATTCGAAAACATAAGACGGAATGGCATAAGAAGATAACGATTTCACTTTCTTGTCTGCTGTTCTTCTTTATCGGAGCTCCGTTGGGCGGTATTATCCGTAAAGGAGGTCTGGGAATGCCGGTCATCGTATCAGTGTTGGTGTTTATCATTTATTATATCATTGATAATACAGGATATAAAATGGCCCGCGACGGTAAGTGGATTGTTTGGATGGGGATGTGGACAAGTAGCGCAGTCCTTGCCCCGTTAGGAATCTTCCTTACTTATAAATCGAATAAAGACTCTGTGGTGCTTAATGCAGATGCTTATATCAACTGGTTTAAAAAGATTGTGGGAATTCGTAGTGTGCGCCATATATTTAAGAAAGAAGTGATTATTCATGATCCTGATTACGCACGTCTGACGGGTGATTTGGAACAACTTTCGGCAGAGTGTAAAGCGTATGCCGCCAGGAAACGATTGGAAAAAGCACCGAATTACTTTAAGTTGTGGATGGCGAGTGAGGATGATAACGAGGTGATGGCAATCAATGAAAAGCTGGAAGCGTTGGTTGAAGAAATGTCCAATACGAAATCTGCCACTTTGATCGGTGCATTAAACAATTATCCGGTTATTTCCGTTTCTGCTCATGTGCGCCCGTTCCATATATATTGGTTGAATCTGGTAGCCGGAGTCATTTTCCCTATCGGTTTATTTTTCTATTTCCGCATCTGGGCGTTCCGCGTTCGTCTGGCTAAGGATATGGAACGGATTATAAAGAACAATGAACAAATTCAATTCATCATACAGAAAATCAATAAATAAGTGTTATGAAAGAGACTATTAAAATGGATAGAATAGAAGATGCGATTGCCGACTTCAAAGAAGGCAAGTTTGTCATAGTAGTGGATGATGAAGACCGCGAAAACGAAGGCGACTTGATTATTGCAGCTGAAAAGATAACTCCCGAAAAAGTAAATTTCATGTTGAAACATGCACGTGGCGTACTTTGTGCACCTGTCACGGTGTCTCGTTGCAAGGAGTTGGATTTACCGCATCAGGTAAGTGATAATACTTCCGTGTTGGGAACTCCTTTTACGGTTACTATTGACAAATTGGAAGGCTGTACAACAGGTGTTTCCGCTTCCGACCGTGCCGCTACTATTCAGGCGTTGGCCGATCCGACTTCTACACCGGCTACTTTCGGGCGTCCCGGACACATCAATCCGTTGTACGCGCAAGAAAAAGGAGTACTTCGCCGTGCCGGACATACAGAAGCTACGATTGATATGGCTCGTCTGGCAGGACTTTACCCCGCAGGTGCCTTGATGGAAATCATGAGTGAAGACGGAACAATGGCACGTTTGCCCGAACTCCGTCAGATGGCAGACGAACACGGGCTGAAACTGATTTCTATCCATGACCTGATCGTTTATCGCCTGAAACAGGAATCCATTGTAGAAAAAGGAGTAGAAGTAAATATGCCTACCGAACACGGAAAGTTCCGTCTGATTCCTTTCCGCCAGAAATCAAACGGATTGGAGCACATGGCTATATTTAAAGGAACATGGAGTGAAGACGAACCGATCTTGGTACGTGTCCATTCTTCTTGCGCTACTGGAGATATCCTTGGCTCACAACGTTGTGACTGTGGCGAGCAGCTGCATAAAGCGATGGAAATGATCGAAAAAGAAGGAAAAGGTGTGGTGGTTTACCTCAATCAGGAAGGACGTGGCATCGGTCTGATGGAAAAGATGAAAGCATATAAGTTGCAGGAAGACGGTATGGATACCGTTGACGCGAATATTTGTTTGGGACACCTTGCCGACGAACGTGATTACGGAGTAGGCGCACAAATCCTTCGTGAACTGGGAGTACACAAAATGAGACTTTTGACAAATAATCCGGTGAAACGTGTTGGTTTGGAAGCATACGGATTGGAGATAGTAGAAAATGTACCTGTTGAAACAGTTCCTAATCCGTATAATGAACGATACTTGAGAACAAAGAAAGAAAGAATGGGGCATACTTTACATTTTAATAAGTAAATTGCCAATTTGTTTTCATATATCAAATATTATCGCTTATTTTGCAACGATTTTCACTCAACAACAATAAAATAGATACAAAATGAATCAATTATCAGATCGTTTGAACAGCTTGTCGCCATCGGCGACGCTTGCCATGTCGCAAAAGAGCAACGAGCTCAAGGCACAGGGTGTTGATGTTATTAACTTAAGTGTAGGAGAACCGGATTTTAATACTCCTGACCACATCAAAGAAGCTGCGAAAAAAGCCATAGATGATAACTTTTCTCGTTACTCTCCGGTACCGGGTTATCCGGCTTTGCGCAATGCTATTGTTGAGAAACTGAAAAAAGAAAACGGTCTGGAATATACAGCCGCTCAAATTTCGTGTGCCAATGGTGCCAAACAATCTGTTTGTAATACCATCCTTGTATTGGTAAATCCGGGTGACGAAGTTATCGTGCCGGCTCCTTACTGGGTAAGCTACCCGGAAATGGTGAAAATGGCAGAAGGTACTCCCGTAATTGTTTCGGCAGGTATCGAACAAGATTTCAAGATTACTCCGGAACAGCTGGAAGCAGCTATTACTCCGAAGACCAAAGCATTGATTCTTTGTTCTCCGTCTAATCCGACAGGTTCTGTATATACAAAAGAAGAATTGGCCGGATTGTCAGCAGTATTGGCTAAACATCCGCAGGTGATAGTAATCGCTGACGAGATTTATGAACATATCAATTATATTGGTGCACATCAGAGTATCGCTCAATTCCCAGAAATGAAGGAACGTACAGTGATTGTAAACGGTGTATCCAAGGCTTACGCTATGACAGGATGGAGAATCGGTTTCATTGCCGGTCCGGAATGGATTGTAAAAGCTTGCAACAAGTTGCAAGGTCAGTACACTTCAGGTCCTTGTTCTGTTTCTCAAAAAGCTGCTGAAGTGGCATATACAGGAACACAAGAACCGGTAAAAGAAATGCAGAAAGCATTCCAACGCCGTCGTGACCTGATTGTGAAGTTGGCTAAGGAAGTTCCGGGATTTGAGGTAAACGTTCCGCAAGGTGCTTTCTATCTGTTCCCGAAATGCGATGCTTTCTTTGGAAAGAGTAACGGCGAACGTAAGATTGCAGATTCGGATGATTTGGCAATGTACTTGCTTGAAGAAGCTCACGTGGCTTGTGTAGGTGGTGCCTCTTTCGGTGCTCCTGAATGTATCCGTATGAGTTATGCTACAAGCGATGAAAATATCGTAGAGGCTATCCGTCGTATCAAAGAAGCATTGGCTAAGTTGAAATAAGAGTTCACCGCAGATTACACAGATTGACACAGATTGAAAAGAGATTGTCTGTCTGAAAAATATTAGATTAATAAAATCATCCTTACTACAGTATGCAGTAAGGGTGATTTTTTGTTTAAGGAACTTCTTTGTATTTTTCTATCCGTTTGATTGTGAATTAATCTGTGTGAATCTGTGTAATCTGTGGTGAAGAAAGAGCAATAAAAAAGGCTGCCTTCCATAGAAAGCAGCCTATACTCTTTTTGTAACTTGTATTATTCAGCCGGGTGAATTGCTTCAGACGGACAAACGTCTGCACAAGTACCACAGTCAGTACATACATCTGGGTTGATAGAATAGATATCACCTTCAGAGATAGCTTCTACCGGACACTCGTCAATGCAAGTTCCGCAAGCAATACAATCGTCACTAATTACGTATGCCATTTTTCTAAGATTTAAATTATTAGTACTAATTTCTCCGGCAAAAATAAGGCTTTTATTGATTGGTTGTTATGCTTCTATGTTTAAATTGACTTAATTTGTACGTCTTCTAAATAAGCTACCTCCCTATAATCTGCTATATTTTTCGTATTTTTGCACTCAAATTACTAATATATAGCGATTATGCCTTTAAATTTACCCGATAAACTACCTGCGATAGAGCTTTTGAAGGAAGAGAATATTTTTGTGATCGACACTTCCCGCGCTACGCAACAGGATATTCGTCCGCTACGGATTGTGATTCTGAATCTGATGCCGTTGAAAATTACAACGGAAACAGACTTGGTGCGCTTACTCTCCAATACACCTCTTCAGGTGGAGATTTCATTTATGAAGATCAAGAGCCACACGTCAAAGAATACGCCGATAGAACACATGAAAACGTTCTATACGGATTTCGACCAGATGCGTCACGAGAAGTATGATGGTATGATTATCACCGGAGCTCCTGTAGAACAGATGGACTTCGAGGAGGTGACCTATTGGGATGAGATTACGGAAATCTTTGATTGGGCACGTACGCATGTCACTTCTACCTTATATATATGCTGGGCTGCGCAGGCCGGATTGTATCATCATTATGGAGTTCCTAAATATCCGTTGAAAGAGAAGATGTTCGGTATCTTTGAACATCGGGTATTGGAACCTTTCCACTCCATCTTCCGTGGTTTTGATGATTGTTTCTATGTGCCGCATAGCCGTCATACAGAAGTACGCAGGGAAGACATTCTGAAAGTTCCGGAATTGACGTTGCTTTCCGAATCGGAAGATGCCGGTGTCTATATGGCAATGGCACGGGGCGGTCGTGAATTCTTTGTCACGGGACACTCCGAATATTCTCCGCTGACACTGGACACGGAATACCGTCGCGATCTCGATAAAGGCTTGCCGATAGAGATGCCCCGCAATTATTATATAGACAATGATCCTGAAAAAGGCCCGTTGGTACGTTGGCGTGCTCATGCTAATTTGTTGTTCTCCAATTGGCTGAACTACTTCGTTTATCAGGAAACACCTTACAACATCAACGATATTCAATGATAAAGCAGCGTAAAATAGAACTTCTCGCTCCGGCGAAAAACCTGGAATGTGGCATTGAAGCTATCAATCATGGGGCAGATGCAGTATATATCGGTGCTCCGAAGTTCGGTGCCCGTGCGGCGGCTGTGAACTCATTGGAAGATATTGAAGCATTGGTGCAGCATGCCCATTTGTATCATGCACGTATTTATGTCACGGTCAATACGATTCTGAAAGAAGAAGAGTTGAAAGAGACGGAGGAGATGATTCATGCACTTTATCGGATTGGCGTAGACGCGCTGATTGTGCAGGACATGGGGATCACGAAGTTGAATCTTCCTCCGATACCGCTTCATGCCAGTACACAAATGGACAACCGTACACCGGAAAAAGTAAAATTCCTTTGGAAGGCGGGTTTCCGGCAAGTAGTCCTGGCGCGGGAACTATCGTTGCGTGAAATAAAAAAGATACACGAAAATTGTCCGGAAGTGCCTTTAGAGGTATTCGTACATGGGGCACTTTGTGTCAGCTATAGCGGGCAGTGCTATGTCAGCCAAGCCTGTTTCGGTCGTAGTGCCAACCGGGGAGAATGTGCGCAATTCTGCCGGTTACCTTTTAGTCTGGTAGACGCGGACGGGAAAGTGATTGTCAAAGACAAACATCTGCTTTCCCTGAAAGATATGAATCAAAGTGACGAACTGGAGCAATTGCTGGATGCCGGAGCTTCCTCGTTCAAGATAGAAGGGCGGCTGAAAGACGTTTCTTACGTGAAGAATGTAACGGCCGCTTATCGTCAAAAGCTGGATGCCATCTTTGCCCGTCGTCCGGAATATGTAAGGGCTTCTTCGGGTACGTGCAATTTCGAGTTTAAGCCGCAACTGGATAAGAGTTTCAGCCGTGGATTCACACATTATTTCCTGCATGGACGTGACAAAGAGATTTTCTCTTTCGACACTCCCAAGTCGTTGGGCGAGGAGATGGGGACTGTGAAGGAGATTCGCGGCAATTATCTGACGGTTGCGGGACTTAAATCCTTTAACAATGGAGACGGTGTTTGTTATATCGACGAACAGGGACGTTTACAGGGATTCCGCATCAACCGGGTGGACAGCAACAAACTATATCCACAGGGAATGCCTCGCATCAAGCCTCGTACCACATTATATCGTAATTTCGACCAGGAATTTGAACGAGTGCTTTCCCGTAAGTCTGCCGAAAGGAAAATCGCAGTGCGAATGTTGCTTGCCGACCATCATTCCGGTTTCTCTTTGACATTGACTGACGAAGATGATAATAGCGTCACAATCACCCTTCCACGTGAAAAAGAGCCGGCCCGGACTCCGCAGACGGACAACCTGAAAACGCAACTGTCCAAATTGGGGAATACGCCTTTCGAAGCAAAAGAAATAGAAATCTCTTTTACCGACAACTGGTTTCTGCCGGCTTCGGTATTAGCCGATTTCCGCCGGCAGGCAATCGACCGGTTAATAACTGCCCGTCGAATCAATTACCGTCAGGAATTGTCGGTATGGAAGTCAACCAATCATGCTTTTCCACAAACGACGCTAACCTATCTGGGAAATGTCATGAATACTCGTGCAGCCTCTTTCTATCAGGAGCATGGGGTTCAACAGGTAGCAGCGGCTTACGAAAAAGAAGCGGTGGAAGATGCGGTACTGATGTTCTGCAAACATTGTTTGCGTTACAGTATGGGATGGTGTCCCATCCATCAACGGGTACGTTCACCTTATAAAGAACCCTATTACCTGGTGTCAAATGACGGCAAACGTTTTCGTCTGGAATTTGATTGTAAGAATTGTCAAATGAAAGTAAAAGCGGCTCAATGAGAATCATTATTCACAATTTTCACCACAGTTTTCACCACAGAGGACGCAGAGGACACAGAGGATATAGTGGAGGTAACATCTTCACTCATTCTTCTGATACAGACTGTTTGAGTGTTTTTTGGAAAAAGTGTAGAAAGTTTTTCTCTTTACCTTCTTTCCCCTTTTTACCCTCTTTATCCTTTTTATCCTCTGTGTCCTCTGCGTCCTCTGTGGTGAAAATAGTGATGAAAACAGTGATGAACCTCCTACTATGTTTACTTTTGCTCTCATCTTGTTATTATAAAGCACCGGCTTTGGATTCGGAAGAACTGTCGAAGAAGACGAAAGACTCGTTGACTTACTTGTACGAACGGCATTATACATGGAATACAAACTTGGAAGTAGTCGATGATTCCATCTCTTTGGAATGTCTTCCGATAAAAGATACTTTTATTCAGTTGAATAAAGGGGATAGGGTAGTGGTGGCAGAGTTTGCGGTTCACCCTGCCGATAGTGTAGACAGTGTTTGGGTGAAGCTGGCTCACACACAGGATGAACAGGGCTGGATACGTGAAAAAGAACTCAAGAAGTCATTTGTGCCGACTGATAGTATTTCGCAGGCCATTCATCTTTTCAGTGATACGCATGCTTCTTATTTCATTATCATCTTCGCTTTATTCGTCGGTGTATATCTGTTTCGCGCTTTTCGTCGAAAGCAGTTGCAGATGGTCTATTTTAATGATATAGATAGTGTTTATCCGTTATTTCTCTGTTTGTTGATGGCTTTCAGTGCAACGATTTACGAATCGATGCAGGTCTTTGTGCCGGAAACGTGGGAGCATTTTTATTTCAATCCTACTTTGTCGCCGTTCAAAGTTCCTTTTATTCTCTCTGTCTTCTTGTTGAGTATTTGGCTGTTTTTGATAGTCGCTTTGGCGGTGCTGGATGATTTGTTCCGACAGTTGACTCCCGCTGCAGCTATCTTTTATCTGCTGGGGTTGATGTCTTGTTGTATTTTCTGCTATTTCTTCTTTATCCTGATGACACATATTTATATCGGTTATCTGTTCCTTGCCTTTTTTATGCTGGTTTTTGCGAAGAAAGTCCATCGGAACATTGGGTATAAGTATCGTTGTGGGCGTTGTGGGGAAAAGTTGAAGCAAAAAGGTGTATGCCCCCATTGTGGAGCTATCAATGAGTAATTTTATTATCTGTTTTATTCTTGAATAACTTTTCAAATGATGGAAATCAGATCTACCGAAATAAAAGATCTCCCTTTAGTGATGGAGATTTATGACTATGCCCGTGCCTTTATGCGTGCAACCGGAAATACTACTCAATGGATTGACGGTTATCCTTCTGAAGTATTGATTCGTCAGGAAATTGAAGATGGACATAGCTTTGTCTGCATAGATGAACAGGGAGAAATTTTGGGGACTTTTTGTTTTATCTTGGGAGACGACCCTACTTATCAACAGATTTATGAAGGAACATGGCTCAATAATGAACCTTATGGAGTGATTCATCGGCTGGCAACGAACGGAAAACAGAAGGGGGTATCGGAAACCTGCTTGAACTGGTGTTTCGAACGTTGGCCCAATCTCCGGGTAGATACTCATCGGGACAATAAAGTCATGCAGCATATATTGACGAAGTATGGCTTTCAACGTTGTGGTATCATTTATGTAAAGAACGGTACAGAGCGTATCGCTTATCAAATGACGCGTGTGTCTGATGGAACAGAGAAACTTGCTTAATCGTGGTGGAGTGTAGTTGAAGTGTATTAGATGTAGACAAGATAATCTTAGATATAAGCAAACCAATAGGAAACTGTAGGTAAAGTAATGCCAGGACACCGGTATAGTTCCGTTAAGATGCCGGTATAGTTGTGTGAAGGTACCGCTATCTTTACCTTCCCACGGCCGTGGTGACTTCTTCTCACAGCCGTGACGAGATCTCTCCACGGCCGTGAAGAGAAGCTACCACAGCCATGGAAAGGTAAAGATAGCGTAGGGTTAAGAGAACAATGCCTATTGGATTAATTAAGTATAACGACTTTATAATGCATACTTCATAGAGGCATACGTTCTTCTATCACGTATTCCATGCCATCAATCTATAAGAGACAGGCTGACAATAAAAGTCCGAATCTTTTATTGTCAGCCTGTTTTTGGGTTATTGTCAGCACTTATTGTCAGGTGTCAATGGACTGATAATCATTGTTCTATATGGATAAAATCTTTAGCTGACAATAAAATGACTAAATAATATCTCTATGAGTGAAAATGATTAGAACCGGCAGCGGAGATCTACTCCAAATTGCATTGGGCGTCCTTTTTGCATAAAACCTTTGTTCATTGTTTCGAAATAGAAGGCGGCATATTCTTTATTCAAGAAGTTGCGTGCCCAGAAACTAATCATTGCGTCACCGATTTCCAGATTCGTTCTCCAGTTGAGTGTGCCATAGAAAGATTGGCTGACATCGTTTTGTTCAGTCCAGTAGATACGTCCGGCAGCGTTATAATTAGCTTGGAATACAACCCGGTCGAAGATAGAGCGCGGACTGCAGGTGATGGCGTATTCTCCTCCGATATTTAAGGTATGTTTGGGGACAAAGGGAACATATTTGCCATTATAATCTGCGGTTACTTTAAAAGTGCCGTCTTTTTGCTCTTCGGTGATTACATAATCCGTAAAGGTGGCATACGTATATCCGTAACTGACATTCAGGCTAAGTTCTTTTGTCACACTGGCACGAAGGGCTGCTTCTGCACCATAGCTACGGCTTTTTCCTGCATTGATCGTGATACGTCCCAGACCACTTTCTGCAAATTGGGAGAGTTGTTGGTCGCGGGTATCCATATAGAATGCTGCGACGTCAGCCCAAAGTCTTCCTTCCCATAGAGTAAGGTGACTACCTACTTCGTAGTTCCACGAATATTCGGGTTTGTAAGTGGTGGACGCTTTTACATCAATCTCTTTTGTAGGTACCATTTGGTTCATCATATTAATGATGGTTTTTCCCCAGGTGGCATCTTGCCCTATTGTTGGACTTTCTTTGATGGCATTCATCATCGAATTTTTCAATTCTGTTTGTGATAAGTCAGAGAACATTTGGATGTTATATCCTCCCGAACGATATCCCCGGGTGACGGTGGCATAAACGTTATTTTGATTCTTCCATTCATATTGAATAGCAAATTTGGGTAGGAGCTGTACATAATCAGTAGAGAGCTTGCCAACGAAAGAGGCAGGGGCTTTCATATTCTGATCAGACAAGTTTATTTGGTTGGGTCCCATAGCTAAGTGAAAATCAAAACCAAAGTCGATAGGAGTGCTAAGAGAATTATACTTCATACTGATTTTCTCGTAATCGAGCCGGAGGCCGGCTGTAACGGACAGTCCTTCTATGAACAAGTTGTTGAAAGTAGACTGATGATAAAGTGCACCGCTAAGAGTCGGGGTGTCGAAAGTTCCTCCTACGCTTAAGGTCGGGTTGTGCACAGTCATTCCCATGGTGGGAGCTCCGGGTTTGGCAGATACTTCTTCAAAAGCTGCATTGGCGTTGTTTTCAATGACCGACTTCACTCCTTCTTCTTTAAACAAAACAGGTCCCGTAGTATGCAGCCATTGATAGAATCCGAAAGCTCCCGTAGCCCACTGCCATCTTTTTCCGGGTTTGGCTTTCAACACAATCTCTTCGGAAATGGTGTTTGCACGTTGCTTTTGCTCAATATTGAAAATATCTCTTTCTGTGAAATCCTGATCGAGAAACATACGGTCGTTCAGGTTCTGATAACCTGTCACGGCACTTAATATAAAGTTGTTGGCTTGATATTCGATGTTAACACCGGAGTTGAGCAATCCACGGCGGTAACTGCTGCGGTCGTTATATGAAATCTTACCGATATGATCTGCCCGGTCTTCTGTCATTTCTTTACCATTTTCTTTCGCTTTAGCTATTGCACTGGGGGTAATCCCGGTATAGTAATACGGATATCCGCCCTGATCGCTATATTCATAGCTAAGGGCCATATCTATTTTCAGGTTCGAACTAGGCAGGTAAATACCACGGAAACGTCCGCCACCGGCATTGCTCTTGTCTACCTTTTCGTTGTTTCTTGCCGAATTTTCAAAGAAGCCACCTGTGTGTTCGTAGAAACCTCCGGTAGAAAAGGCGAAGCGGTCGGATGTCCGATGATAGTGGGTGAGTGACACATTATAATTATTGTAGGTCGCTGCTCCCATGCGGATATCAGTACCTTGATAAGTGAAAGGTGATTTTGTGTGCACTTTGATAAGTCCTCCCATCGTATTACGTCCGTAGAGAGTACCTTGTGGTCCTCGGAGAATGTCAATACGTTCGATATCAGCATAGTTGAAGTCGAAAGCGGATTTGTCGATATAAGGGATGTTGTCTACGTAAAGTCCTACGGACGGAGTGTTGATACGTGAGCCGATTCCACGGATATAAATGGAAGTGGTCAGTTTGGAACCATAATCGGGGATAAACAGATTAGGGACGATGCCTGTCAGGTTTTTCACAGAGTTCACCTGATTGGCACGCATATTATCTTGTGATAAAACAGTGGCTGCCACCGGTAATTCACGCAACTTACGATTCTCTTTCGGAGTGGCAATCACTACCACTTCTTCGATGTCTACTATTTTTAGTGAGTCTTTCGGGAAATCTTCTGCCCATGCTGTACCTGTCGTCAGGAGCGTGAGGGCAATCATAATATTCTTTGTCTTCATCTGCTGTTAATTTGTCTGCTGCAAAGTAACGGCAAATATAGACAATGGTCAATCCTCATTTATTAGGATTTGTTTCACCACAGTTTTCACCACAGAGGACGCAGAGGACACAGAGGGTATAGTGAAGGTAACATCTTCACTCATTCTCTGATACAGACTGTTTGAGTGTTTTTGGGAAAAAGTGTGGAAAGTTTTTCTCTTTACCTTCTTTATCCTTTTTATCCTCTGTGTCCTCTGCGTCCTCTGTGGTGAATCAGATTCGATCCGCTTCTATATACCCGTTCATTACCGCATAAATAGTCAGTCCGGAGACGGACTTGATACCTAATTTCTCTGTGATATTTTTCCGGTGAGTGATGACGGTGGTCAGGCTGATATTCAGTTTATCTGCTATTTCTTTGTTGATTAATCCTTTGGTTATCAGTACGAGCACTTCTATTTCACGGGAAGATAGAATTTCCTGATGAGGCTGCGTCGGAGGCATGGATGGCATGTCTTTCACCGGATAACCGTTGTGGTGGGCGTGTTGGTGGAGTTTCAATATATTTTTCACCAACTCTTCCTCGGATTCATGGATGTTGAGTACAGGCACGCCGGACAGTTGGAATTGCGGACTATCGCTTGCCAATACAATTGTTTTTCGTTTCCGGGGGAGAAAGAAAGCATTGTGCTCCACATAAATCTGTGCGGAAATGAAATAATGGGCATACATATCCGGCGTATCGTCCATCAGTTCACTGAATTGATGGAAGGTGCGTATGGTTGCCATAGGAATCATTTCCTCCAGGATTCCTTTCAGGCCAAGGCAAGTAAGGGTGTTGGATTCAATGATAGCTATTTCGGGTTGATGATTCATTTTCATGTAGTTTTAGTTAACGATTGAAATAATTGGCTACCGCTTCCGCACACCGTTCTCCATCCACTCCGGCAGAAACAATCCCTCCGGCATAGCCTGCACCTTCTCCGCAAGGAAATAATCCGCGAACGGTTGTATGTTGCAATGTCTCTTTATCGCGTACGATGCGGACAGGCGAAGAAGTACGTGTCTCTACGCCGATCATCACCGCTTCATTAGTGAGGAAGCCATGACTGTAACGTCCGAATTGCTGGAAACCGAGAGATAATCTTTTGCTGATAAACTCCGGCATCCAGAAATGAAGCGGAGAAGAAATCAATCCCGGACTGTAAGAAGATTCGGGTAAGTCGTAACTCAACTTCTTGCGGGTGAAGTCCTGCATACGCTGTGCCGGTGCTGTCTGCCTTCTGCCTCCTTGCAACCAGCATTGGCGTTCCTGTTCTTCCTGAAAGTAAAGGGGAAGAAGTTGAGAGTTGAGAGTTGAGAGTTGAGAGTTATTTAGAGATGGGTTAAGAGCCAGTAGCTGTTCATTTCGTTGCGCAGCTAACTCTCCATTCTCTACTCTCCACTCTCCACTTATTAAATCTTCCGGTTGCACTTCCACCACCATGCCCGAATTACTCCATCGCGAGCCACGATTAGAAGGAGACATTCCGTTTACTACCACTTGCTCCGGTCCGCTGGCAGCAGGAACAATGAAACCGCCGGGGCACATACAGAAGCTATACACTCCTCTGCCTTCAACCTGTGTGACGAAGCTATATTCTGCGGCAGGCAGATACTTGCCTCGCCCCTCCTTATTATGATATTGTATCTGATCGATCAACATTGCCGGATGCTCCAAACGGACACCGACTGCAATGCCTTTCGCTTCAATTGCCACATGATTCGCAGCCAGCCAACGATATACATCTCTTGCCGAATGTCCGGTTGCCAGTATCACAGGTCCGAGAAAAATCTTTCCTGTATTTGTTTCGATACCCTTTACTTCGTCATTCTCGATAATCAGTGCCTCCATTCGTGTTTGGAAATGTACTTCTCCGCCACACTCGATGATGGTATTCCGCATATTTTCAATGACACGTGGCAACTTGTCTGTCCCGATATGCGGATGCGCGTCTACTAATATCGCCGTAGAAGCCCCATGCTGGCAGAATACATTCAATATCTTATCTATATTTCCTCTCTTTTTGCTCCGGGTATAGAGTTTCCCATCCGAATAAGCTCCTGCACCGCCTTCGCCAAAACTGTAATTCGATTCCGGGTCAACCGTGTGTTCCCTGCTGATTTGTGCTAAATCTTTTTTCCGCTCGCGTACGTCTTTTCCGCGTTCGATAACAACGGGACGTAACCCCAGTTCGATGAGACGCAGGGCTGCAAATAGTCCGCCGGGACCTGCGCCCACGACAATCACTTGCGGCTTTCCCTCTACCTTATTATATATAGTATGCTCGTATTCATCATCTTTAGGCATCTCACGGATATAAGCTCGTACCTTCAGATTGACAAAGATAGTCCGCTGCCGTGCATCGATGCTCCGTTTCAAGATTCGGGTAGCAGTGATGTCACGCAGGTTCAAACCTTTTTCTTTAGAAAGATATTCTTTTAGTTTCTGTTCGTTTGCTGCGATTTCGGGAAGGATGCGGAGTTGGTATTCTTGTATCATTTAGTTATTGTTGATATTATTTTTGACTATAAAATTGATAAAGCGGATCATTTATTTATCAGTGACTATTTATCAGTGCCCTATCCGAATAGAGCTCTGAATGCTTCTTCTACCTTTCTCACCGGAACTAACTCGATCTTCAGTTTCTTAGTGTCAATCCCTTGCAAATTATATTTTGGCAACAAGAACCGTTTAAAACCCAATTTCTCGGCTTCACCGATACGTTGCTCTATTCGATTTACAGGACGTATCTCTCCCGACAGTCCGATTTCTCCCGCCATGCAAACTTCCGGCTCAATGGCTGCGTCCATATTGGACGAAAGGATGGCACTGATAACCGGCAAGTCGATAGCCGGGTCATTCACCTTCAGTCCTCCGGCAATATTCAGGAACACATCTTTCTGTGCCAGCTTAAATCCGACACGCTTTTCGAGAACAGCCAGCAGCATATTCATTCTTCTTAAATCGAAACCGGTTGCCGAACGTTGAGGATTTCCATAAACAGCAGAGCTGACCAAAGCCTGTGTCTCGATCAAGAACGGGCGGATCCCTTCGATAGCGGAAGCAATAGCCACTCCACTCATTCCCTCATGATCCTGACTAAGCAAAAGCTCGGAAGGATTATTCACCTGGCGCAACCCATCCTGACGCATTTCATAAATCCCTAATTCTGCCGTACTGCCGAAACGATTCTTGATACTGCGCAGAATACGATACATATAATGCTGGTCGCCTTCAAATTGAAGGACGGTATCGACGATATGTTCCAATACTTTAGGTCCTGCAATACTTCCTTCTTTATTAATATGACCGATCAGCAACACAGGGGTATGCGTTTCTTTCGCGAAACGAAGAATAGATGCCGAACACTCTCTGACTTGCGCAATACTTCCGGGAGATGATTCGATACTCTCGGTGGAAATAGTCTGTATAGAGTCAATAATCACTAAATCAGGATTCGTATTCTTGATATGCACATAAATTTGTTCGAGCGAAGTCTCACAAACAATCAGGCAATCGCTGGAAGTATCAGAGAGACGGTCGGCACGGAGTTTAAGCTGTCGTGCACTTTCTTCACCGGACACATAAAGGATTTTCTTTTCCGGCATGTGCAGTACGGTCTGCATGACGAGCGTGGATTTACCGATTCCCGGCTCACCGCCTATCAGGACAAGAGAACCCGGCACAAGTCCGCCACCCAATACGCGATTCAATTCATCATCGTGCATATTGATGCGTGGCTCGTCGTCCGCTTCAATATCGCTAAGTGCCAGTGGTTTGGGTTTCTGTGTTTCAATGCCCGACACCGGGCGGCGGTTGGTAGGTTCTTTCCGTACGATTTCTTCAACATACGTATTCCATTCTCCACACGACGGACATTTACCCACCCATTTCGGTGAATCCTGTCCGCAATTACTGCATACATATACGGTTTTCTCTTTTGCCATATTCTCTTTCTTTAATATAAAAATCCGAATGCCCAGAGTGGAATCTTATTTCCGGCCGAATATTCAATATCATCTGCGGCAATAAATGCCTGTTTAGTGTTAGCTATCTGTTTCCCGTCTTTGCTTTTTCCGCCAACTTCTATTGTATATTTACTGTCTATCGTATAGTCTGCACTACGCGTGCAATATTCCACACGATGTTGATAGGCGAGTTGGTTTACCATGAATACCTCTCTCAATGTTCCTTTGTTTACATCTTTAAAGGTCAATGCATAAAGCAGGTTAGTATTTTCCATATAAATCTTATCCGGTTTTTGTAGCTTTTTGATAGAGTCATTATCCGAATAAAGAAGGTGGATTAATTTAGCTCTGTCCAGATACTGTAAATAGGCCAAAATAGTAGTGCGTGAAAGTTCTGCCATAGCAGAGAGTTTAGTGATGTCCACCATGAAAGGCACTTCGGAGGAGAGGATTCCCAGCAGACTTTTTAGTTTTCGCACGTTACTGATGTCCACTCCGCATTGCTGGGGAAGTTCGATTTCGAGTATCAGGTTGGCTATATTTTCGATACGTGTGTAGTATTCCGCATTTCCTTCCAAATAAAAAGGATAGTATCCATGTTTCAAATAGTCTTCAAAATAGGCGAGGGGACGGCATTGGGAGTTCACTTCATTACAAATTCCATCACTATTGTCCAATATCTCTTCCAGCGTGTAAGGGCGGATGTCAATCTGATGGTATAAATTCAGATATTCACGGTAGGATAGCCCTTGCATATTATATGATATGCATCGACGAGACAAGTCGGCCTCTGCATTCAGCAGTTGGAGTAAGGATGACCCGGTGAATACTATTTTCAGTTCAGGAAACTCATCATATATATTTTTAATTTCCTTGCTCCATGACGGATATTTGTGCACTTCATCCAAGAACAGGCATTTACCTCCTTTCAGGTAAAACTGTTCGGCGAGTTCGCTAAGAGAATGCTGTGTGAAATACAGACTATCTAAACTTGTATATAAGGCACTTTGGCTATCATTGGCATAATGAAGTTTTAAGTATTGAAGCATTAAAGTTGTTTTCCCAACTCCGCGAGCTCCCCGGATAGCAATCAGACGGTTATCCCAATTGATTGTATTCATCAGGCTTCTGATATAGGTTGTGGAAGTAGCTGTTAATAACCTTTTGTATCTTCTGATTAGTGTATCCATATCTTTATTTGTTTTCTATGGAATACAAAAATAGGCATAATTTGTTCAACGCGCAAAACAAATTCAGATAAAATCTGTTCAATGCGTAAAACAAACAGGGAATTTACAGAGTTATCTCTCCTGCCATCGAACGGTTCATCCGGTCGCGCACCTCGTCCGCTGTATATCCATGTCCCAGTAAGAACATTAATTTCGTCACAGCAGATTCCGTCGTACTGTCATATCCGGAGACAACACCTGCCTGCAACAACTGGTAGCCCGTTTCATAACGTTCCATCTCTACCATTCCTGCGCTGCATTGCGTCACGTTGACAATCACAATTCCACGTTCGCTGGCCTGACAAAGCCGACGTATGAACCATTCCTTCCGGGGAGCATTTCCCGAACCGTATGTTTCGAGCACGACAGCCTTCAATCCGTCAATCCCCAGAATGGCGGCAATCACATTTTCCTGGATGCCCGGGAAGAGTTTCAGTACCACAACATTGGTATCTAGCAGATAATGAGGCTTCAATTCCCGCTCTTCACCATTTACGTGAATCTGCACATTATTATATTTGATATGGATTCCGGCTTCCGCCAATACCGGATAATTGAAAGAACGGAACGCGTTGAAGTTTTCCGCATTCATCTTGGTCGTGCGGTTTCCCCGCATCAGATGATTTTCAAAGAAGATGCACACTTCCGGTACGAGCGCCCTCCCTTCCTTGTTTTGTGCGACGGCAATCTCGATGCTGGTCATCAGGTTTTCCTTTCCGTCCGTGCGAAGTACACCTATGGGAAGTTGTGAACCTGTGAGGATAACAGGTTTATCGAGTCCTTCGAGCATAAAACTTAATGCGGAAGCAGTGTAAGCCATTGTATCCGTTCCGTGCAGGATGACGAAGCCGTGGTAGCGGTCGTAATTTTCATGAATGATGCGTACCAGCTTCCGCCACATATCCGGTTCCATGTCCGACGAATCCATTGGAGGATCAAACTGATAGGTGTCAATCGGGAAGTTGAACTTTTGCAGTTCGGGGATATACTTTTGCAGTTGCTCGAAGTTAAAGTTCTCCAGAGCACCCGTCGCGGCATTCTCGATCATGCCAATTGTTCCACCGGTGTATATTAGCAATACGGAAGTATTTAATGGATTCATAAGCTGATTTTGTGCGATTGTTTTCGCAAATATAATAATATATTTGATATATAAGTAGCAAAATGTCATAAAAGTAAAGGCGAATGACAGGACGAATAGAAGACGGAAGATTCTTTTTATCAGAAAAAAACCGAAAAAAGTGATAGATTGAACGTTTTTATTATTACTTTTGCGACACTTATCAAAAACAAGAGTAGAAACAAGGACTATGATGAAGTACTATCCACATACAGTCACATCCATGTGTACCATGACCCTTAGGGGTTAATGGATAGTTTTTGTGTATCTACGTGATTCACGCTTGTATAAGCAGGCAAAATTCAATTTCAATTTTATTCGTAAACAACCAATCGTTCTGTAAAAAGTAAACTGCAGGACATTGCATTTAAATAAGTATCTTCATGAAAGTAATGAAATTCGGCGGGACGTCCGTAGGTTCCGTGAACAGCATTTTAAGCGTAAAGAGAATTGTAGAGTCGGCAAGTGAGCCGGTAATTGTAGTTGTTTCCGCATTGGGAGGCATCACTGACAAATTGATAAATACATCAAAGATGGCGGCAGCAGGAGATTCAGCATACGAGGGTGAGTTCCGCGAAATCGTTTACCGTCATGTGGAGATGATTAAGGAGGTGATTCCTGCCGGAGAAAAGCAAGTGTCGTTGCAACGTCAGATTGGCGAACTGCTGAACGAGTTGAAGGACATCTTCCAGGGAATTTATCTGATTAGAGACCTTTCTGCTAAGACCTCGGATACAATCGTCAGCTATGGTGAACGCCTTTCATCCATCATCGTTACCGAACTGATTGACGGAGCAAAATGGTTCGATTCGCGCACTTTTATCAAGACCGAAAGAAAACATAGTAAACACACGTTGGATACTGACCTGACTAATAAGTTGGTGAAAGAGGCTTTCCAGTCTATCCCTAAAGTGTCACTGGTGCCGGGATTCATCTCTTCGGATAAAACGACAGGAGATGTGACGAACCTCGGACGTGGTGGCTCGGACTATACGGCTGCCATTATTGCTGCGGCTCTGGATGCGGCAAGTCTGGAAATCTGGACGGATGTAGACGGGTTTATGACGGCTGACCCGCGTGTCATTTCAACTGCTTATACCATTACGGAATTGAGTTATGTAGAAGCGACCGAACTTTGTAACTTCGGTGCAAAGGTGGTTTATCCGCCGACTATCTATCCCGTATGTCACAAGAATATTCCTATTCTAATAAAGAATACCTTCAATCCGGACGGAGTGGGAACGGTTATCAAACAAGAAGTTTCCAACCCGCAGAGCAAGGCTATCAAAGGTATTTCCTCCATCAACGACACCAGCCTGATTACTGTTCAGGGACTCGGTATGGTGGGTGTGATCGGTGTAAACTACCGCATCTTTAAAGCATTGGCTAAGAACGGAATCAGCGTATTCCTCGTGTCGCAGGCTTCATCGGAAAACAGTACTTCTATCGGTGTGCGTAATGCCGATGCCGACCTGGCTTGTGAAGTGCTGAACGAGGAATTTGCGAAAGAAATAGAGATGGGCGAGATTTCTCCGATTCTTGCGGAAAGAGATTTAGCTACTGTTGCTATCGTAGGCGAGAATATGAAACATACCCCGGGTATCGCCGGTAAACTTTTCGGTACGCTGGGACGCAACGGTATTAACGTAATTGCCTGTGCACAGGGAGCTTCGGAAACAAACATCTCTTTTGTGGTCGATTCCAAATCTTTGCGTAAATCCCTGAATGTCATTCACGACTCTTTCTTCCTCTCCGAATATCAGGTACTGAACCTCTTTATCTGCGGTGTCGGTACAGTAGGCGGCAGCCTCGTAGAACAGATTCGTTGCCAACAGCAGAAACTCATGATGGAAAACGGATTGAAACTCCATGTGGTAGGTATCATTGATGCTGCCAAAGCAATGTTCAGCCGTGAAGGTTTCGACCTTTCTAATTTCCGTCAGGAACTGTTGGAAAAGGGTAAAGACAGTAGTCTGCAAACCATCCGCGACGAGATTATCGGAATGAACATCTTTAACTCCGTTTTTGTAGACTGTACGGCCAGCGCCGATATCGCATCGCTTTACAAAGATTTCCTGCAACACAATATCTCTGTGGTAGCAGCCAACAAGATTGCCGCTTCTTCCGCTTACGAAAACTATCGTGAACTGAAAACAATTGCCCGCCAACGTGGTGTGAAATATCTGTTCGAAACAAACGTAGGTGCAGGTCTTCCGATTATTAACACGATCAACGACCTGATTCATAGCGGCGACAAGATTCTGAAGATTGAAGCAGTGCTTTCAGGCACACTGAACTACATCTTTAATAAGATCAGCGCCGATATTCCTTTCAGCCGTACCATCAAAATGGCACAGGAAGAACGCTACTCCGAACCGGACCCGCGTATCGACTTGAGTGGAAAAGACGTCATCCGTAAATTGGTGATTCTGGCACGTGAAGCCGGATACCGTCTGGAACAGGAAGATGTTGAAAAGAACCTCTTTGTCCCCAATGACTTCTTTGAAGGTTCTCTGGAAGATTTCTGGAAACGTGTTCCAAGTCTCGACGCAGACTTTGAAGCCCGCCGTCAGGTATTGGAGAAAGAAAATAAACACTGGCGTTTCGTTGCCAAACTGGAGAACGGAAAAGCCTCTGTCGGCTTACAGGAAGTAGGCGCCAACCACCCGTTCTACGGCTTGGAAGGCAGCAACAACATTATCCTGCTTACTACAGAACGCTATAAAGAATATCCGATGATGATTCAGGGATACGGCGCCGGCGCCGGAGTAACAGCTGCCGGAGTATTTGCCGACATCATGAGCATCGCAAACGTTTAATTAAATGAAGAACTAAAAATGAAGAATGAAGAATTACTATGCAGCGTAATGGTGCAGCCAATTCTTCATTCATCATTCTTCATTCTTAATTTTCAAAAGAAATGAAGCATATCATTATATTGGGAGACGGAATGGCCGACTGGCCAGTGAAGTCATTAGGGGACAAGACGCTCCTGCAATATGCGAAGACGCCATATATGGATCAGTTAGCCCGAATGGGGCGTAACGGCCGCCTGATTACTGTGGCGGAAGGTTTCCATCCGGGTAGTGAAGTAGCCAACATGTCTGTGTTGGGATATAATCTTCCGAAAGTGTACGAAGGTCGTGGACCGCTGGAAGCTGCCAGTATCGGCGTGGATCTGAAACCGGGCGAGATGGCAATGCGTTGTAACCTGATTTGTGTGGAAGGAGAAATTCTGAAGAATCACTCCTCCGGACATATATCTACAGAAGAAGCAGACGTATTGATTCAATACCTGCAAGAGAAACTAGGCAATGACCGCGTACGGTTCCACACAGGAGTCCAGTACCGTCATCTGTTGGTTATCAAGGGAGGAAATAAAGAATTGGACTGTACTCCTCCGCACGATGTTCCTTTGAAACCTTTCCGCCCATTGATGGTGAAACCATTGGCCCCGGAAGCACAAGAAACGGCAGACCTGATTAACGACCTGATTCTAAAATCACAGGAACTGTTGAAGAATCATCCGTTGAATCTGAAACGTATATCTGAAGGTAAAGACCCCGCCAATAGTATTTGGCCCTGGAGCCCCGGTTATCGTCCGCAGATGACTACTTTCTCCGAAACTTTCCCGCAAGTGAAAAAAGGTGCGGTGATTTCGGCAGTCGATCTGATAAACGGAATCGGTTATTATGCCGGATTACGTCGTATTGCGGTAGAAGGGGCAACCGGCCTGTATAATACGAATTATGAAAATAAAGTGGCTGCTGCATTGGAAGCCTTGAAAACCGATGACTTTGTCTATCTTCATATCGAAGCCAGCGATGAGGCCGGACACGAAGGAGACATCGACTTGAAACTTCTCACTATCGAGAATCTGGATAAACGTGCCGTAGGACCTATCTACGAAGCAGTGAAAGATTGGGATGAACCGGTAGCAATAGCCGTATTGCCTGACCATCCTACTCCCTGCGAACTTCGCACGCACACTTCCGATCCTATCCCGTTCCTTATCTGGTATCCGGGAATTGAGCCGGACGAGGTGCAAACTTACGACGAAGTATCTGCCTGCAATGGTAGTTACGGTGTGTTGAAAGAAGACGAGTTTATTAAAGAATTTATGAAATAATGTTCACCACAGATTACACAGATTCGCACAGATTTAAAGTGATAAGAGACTTTTGTATTATGTAATAATAGAGAAAATATCTGTGTAAATCTGTGTAATCTGTGGTGAGCACTAAAAATATCATTCCATGAAATATTATAGTACGAATAAACAAGCGCCGGTGGCTTCTTTACAGGAAGCAGTTGTAAAAGGTCTTGCAGCCGATAAAGGGTTGTTTATGCCTATGTCTATCAAGCCTCTTCCACAAGAGTTTTACGATACAATTGATACGTTGTCTTTTCAGGAAATAGCTTACCGTGTAGCCGATGCTTTCTTCGGTGAGGATATTCCTGCCGACACTCTGAAACAGATTGTATATGATACCTTAAGTTTTGATGTACCTTTGGTGAAAGTTGCGGATAACATCTACTCGCTCGAACTTTTCCACGGACCGACACTAGCCTTCAAAGATGTAGGCGGTCGTTTCATGGCGCGTCTGCTGGGATATTTCATTAAGAAGGAAGGACAAAAGAATGTAAATGTACTGGTAGCCACTTCCGGTGATACGGGAAGTGCTGTGGCTAACGGTTTTCTGGGTGTGGACGGTATTCATGTATATGTGCTCTATCCGAAAGGAAAAGTCAGCGAAATACAGGAAAAGCAATTCACTACACTGGGACAGAACATCACTGCGCTCGAAGTGGACGGAACGTTTGATGATTGCCAGGCATTGGTAAAAGCTGCTTTCATGGATAAGGAACTGAATGAACATCTATCATTGACTTCTGCCAATTCCATCAATGTAGCCCGTTTCCTGCCGCAAGCATTTTATTATTTCTATGCATATGCTCAACTGAAGCGTGCCGGAAAAGCAGATAACGCCGTCATCTGCGTACCTAGCGGAAACTTCGGAAACATCACTGCAGGATTGTTCGGAAAGAAAATGGGATTGCCTGTGAAGCGTTTTATTGCTGCCAACAACCGCAACGATATTTTCTATCAATATCTGCAAACAGGTAAATACAATCCCCGTCCGTCTATTGCAACAATCGCTAACGCCATGGACGTGGGAGATCCTAGCAACTTTGCCCGTGTACTTGATTTGTATAATGGTTCGCACGCTGCTATCTCTGCCGAAATTTCAGGAACAACTTATACCGATGAACAGATCCGTGAAACGGTGAAAGAAACTTGGAAAAAACATCATTATCTCCTCGATCCTCACGGAGCTTGCGGATACCGTGCATTGGTAGAAGGCTTGAAAGAAGGCGAAACGGGTGTATTCCTTGAAACGGCTCATCCGGCCAAGTTCCTTGAAACAGTGGAAAGCATTATCGGTGAATCAGTAGAGATACCTGCCAAATTGCAGGAATTTATGAAAGGCGAGAAGAAAAGTCTGCAAATGACGAAAGAATTTGTAGATTTCAAGAGCTATTTACTTTCATTATAGTCAGTCTTAATAGACTGTTACACAATGGTCTATGAAGCGTTATCAGTCTATTGAAATGAAAGAAAGATTCTCACCGCAATGAGAAAAAGTTCTCATTACTATGAGTATTTTTTCTCATCGCAGTGAGAATTTTTTCTCATAGTGATGAGAATGTTTGAGAATTAATATCGGTTTACATAGAAGCTAGAAACACTAAATACTCTCCCGTGCATTGAATGGTAAAACGATTGCTTGTAGCTTCATTAAGAGTTCCTTGCCACCAATTTGTAAAGTCGCTAAGCGGATAAACCAATCCTTCCCCTTTCAATCCTTTCGCTCCGAAATTGATAATGGAAATTTGTTGGCCTGTGTGAGACATAAAAGTCTGCGTGCCATTTGCGGGAATAAATACCCCGTAATCCGTAACAGTTCGTACTTCCATACCGCTTTTCATATAGTCCAGCAATAAACTGATATTTCCTAATGTGTGGTCTTCCCGTTTTCCGGTAGCACCGACGATGGCTATTCTCCGGTAGCCTTTTTCTTGCAGGAAGTGGACAGCCTTGGTTTGGTCGTTTGTTTCCTGATCGGCTATATGGTGAATAATGTCCGAAAAGCGTGTTTTGTTTTCCGGCGAAAGAGAATCTCCGTCGCCAATAATAATATCGGGAGTATGTCCACGTAAGATATATTCGTTGGCTGCTCCATCGCAACAAATCACGAATTTAGCCTCTTCCAGTATTTTCAGGGGAAGCACATGCGTAGGATATTCACCGTTGGCAAGTATGACGGCTTCGGGAGTATAGTGTTCACTTATCATTGTACGCTCATTATTTTTTTCCATTTAAAGTAGCCAAAGATAGCTATAATGGAGTAAAGTCCGTATAAAGCAGAAGTAAAATAAAGGTCTTTGTAGATATAAAGTCCGCAGCAGACAATATCCACAAGAATCCAGGCAAACCATTGCTCGACGTATTTACGCGCCAGCATCCACATGCCGACAATGCTCAATGCCGTGGTAAAACTATCCAGCCAGGGCACGTTGCTGTCCGTATATTCGATCAGTATCCATGCAATGCCGATAAATGCAACAATAAATACCAGAAAAAGAGGTAAGTAACATTTCCATGGAGTATGCACGATAGGAAGATCTTTGGGTTTGTCACCGGTTGAAGCATCTGCCGACTGTTGACCTTTCTTCTTTCTGTGTCCCCACATCCAAAAGAACCAACCGTAGATGGCAGCTATCAGATAGTAGATATTGATACCGAAATCGGCATACAGTCCTGCTTTGTAATATACGAAGATATAGATGGCAGGCATCACGATACCTGCTATCCAAAGGTAGATACTTGCCCGGTACTCCAACCAAAGGTAGACTAGCCCGACAATCGTACCGAATATTTCCAGAAAATTCAATTCCATAGCCCTGTGGTATTAAAAGCGGAAAGAAACATGTCCCATAACGTTTGTTCCTGCCTGCGCTGCATATCCGGCATAGTTTCCCCGATTCTCCACCGTATCGGTGTAGTCGCTCGAAGCCCAACCGTTGTTTTCATATTTTTCATTAAACAGATTGTACACAGTGAACCCTACCGTGACTTCTTTCAGCACCTTCTTGGGACGGAAGGAGTACGCCAGATTGAGGTTACTGACAAAATATTTATCAAGAGTCAATGCTTCTACTTCCGTATTTGTCATATACTGCTTGCTTACGAACTGCGATTGCAGAGCTGCTTCGAATCTCTTATAATTGAATGAGAAACGGTTATTAAATAGAAAGTCGGGTGAGAAAGCGATGTGAGTGTCTTTATGCTTGATCTGAACAGTCGGGAGGGAAGTAGAACTGCCATCTTCATTATAATGGTAGCCCGGCAGGCTTTCTACAAAATCCTGGATGCGGTTTTTGCTCCATGTAGCGTTTATATCCCATTGAAACCATTTACACGGTTTGATTCCCAGCATTAGCTCGACTCCCATACGATAACTGTCCGGCACGTTTTCGGTCAGTGCTTCACCGATGTCATTTAAAGCTCCGGTCAGAACCAGTTGGTCGGTGTAATCCATGTAGTAGAAGTTTGCACCTGCTGTCAGCCATTGGTTGGCGAAAGTATATCCCGCTTCATAGTCGAGTAATTTTTCTGCTTTGGGATACGAATCCGGATCGCCATCCGTATAATTGTTTCTGGTCGGTTCTTTTTGGGCTACCGAGAAAGAGGCATAAACGCGATGGTTGGACGTGATGTTCCAGTTTAATCCGACTTTCGGGTTAAAGAAATCGAACTTCTTGTCTACTGCCAGTGGACGCAGGGCATTTTTGCTCCAGTCATATTTATCATTGTTGCCGTCGATGGTATAGTCGATGTGTCGATACTGAAGATCGGCATACGCGCTTAACCCGCTGGTGAGATCGTAGTTTGCTTTCAGATAAATATTACCATCGCTCTTTTTGGATTTATTGCGGTAATATTCATGGTCGGGAGATAGAGTGCCCACATAATTCTTCACCCAGGGAACTCTTCCGAAGTTATTGCCCCGGTATTGATTCAAACCACCTCCTAGAGACGCATTCAGCCTGTTGACTGTATAATTGAGAGAAAAAACGCCGCCACCGAATTTGTTGTCCATCTTCTTCTGACGGACTAAATCACTTTTGGTTATTTCGGTTCCATCAATTGTGAATGGTTTCAGGCCATATTCTATAAGGGATCTGCCGTCTTTGTACTCTTCGTAATAGCCGTCACCTTTGGTATAATGTAAGGCAACGTTTAGGTTCCAAGCCGTTGAGAAAGTGTGATTGAAGAGAAGTTGATAATTCTTTTGCAGATAATTATCCGTTTGGTCGTCATAAAAATGCTTGTTGCCGTTGGCATCGGTGTACATCTCGCCACAGGGGTTGTAGCGTCTGCCGAAGTCCTCCATTTCCTTTTTGGTTGCGTATCCCCAGGCGTGATATGTCTTTTCTTTTCCGGCAAATGCAATCAGCTTCACAGATGTGTTTTCTGCAAAATAACCTCCTTGCAGATAGTAAGAATTTAGGTCTACCGAAGCGCGGTCTATGTATCCGTCCGTACCGATATTGGAAAGGCGGGCGTCAAACGTCCAATGATTATTGAGCAAACCGGTTCCCACTTTTACCGTTTCTTTGTGCGTGTTGAATGAACCGTATGAACCGTTGAATTCGGCATACGGCTTCATAGATGCACCTTCAGTCTGCATATTAACGCTGGCTCCGAAGGCACCTGCCCCGTTGGTAGACGTGCCTGCGCCGCGTTGCACTTGCATATCTTTTACGGAAGAAGAAAAGTCGGGCATATTTACCCAGAACAGATTATGGCTTTCGGCATCGTTCATCGGTATGCCGTTTACCGTGATGTTGATACGTGTACCGTCGGTTCCGCGTACGCGAAGAGTCGTGTAGCCGATACCTGCTCCTGCATCCGATGTGGTCAGTGTAGAAGGAGTCATGCTTAACAGATAAGGGATGTCCTGTCCGAAGTTAACCTTCTTCAATTCCGCTTTGCCTATATTGGTGAATGCCACGGGAGTTTTGGCGGTGGCACGCGTGGATACTACCTGCACTTCTTGCAGGTT
Source organism: Bacteroides sp. D22 (assembly GCF_000163675.1). Classification (NCBI taxonomy): domain Bacteria; kingdom Pseudomonadati; phylum Bacteroidota; class Bacteroidia; order Bacteroidales; family Bacteroidaceae; genus Bacteroides; species Bacteroides sp. D22. The sequence goes on from NZ_GG774815.1 coordinate 65,395, forward strand.
TACTACTCTCATACTATCCTTTACACTCGTCTGTGCATGAACAGTGATGCCTACGCCCGATAAGGCGATGGCCATCCATACAATTTTTTTCATCTTGCTTACTAATTAGTTCTCTACGCCGGCATTACCCGGATCAGATTCTATGGGTATGTTCTCAGCCCGTCATGTTAAGGCACCCCTACCAGTGAATCGGTTACAAAAATACTGCTTTTGCAGGAGGAAAGCAAAAAAAACTTTTAGATTCACTAAAAACAATATAACTTTGTATTTTGTTAAAATAGCAATATAACTGTTTACTCATTTAATATACATTTTAATTATGCTACTATTATTACAAGCAACACAAGCTGCGGATTCTGTGCAAGTGGCCGCAGATGAATTAATGAAAGAAGCGATTGCCAATGCTGACGGATTGGACAAACTCTCGTTGATTACTCAACAACTGATAGACTTTGGTATTCGTGCCGGAGAACGTATACTGATTGCGGTCATTGTCTTTATCGTCGGACGTTTCCTTATCTCTATGCTTAATAAGTTTGTCGGGCGTTTGATGGATAAAAGAAAAGTGGATATAAGTATCAAGACTTTTGTAAAAAGCTTGGTGAATATTACGTTGACTGTACTGTTAATCATTTCTGTAGTAGGTGCTCTTGGAGTTGAAACAACTTCGTTTGCTGCTTTGTTGGCTTCTGCCGGTGTTGCTGTCGGTATGGCTTTATCCGGTAATTTACAGAATTTTGCGGGAGGTTTGATTGTGTTGTTGTTTAAGCCATATAAAGTGGGAGATTGGATAGAAAGTCAGGGAGTTTCTGGTACAGTGAAAGAAATACAGATTTTTCATACTATTTTGACTACTGCAGATAATAAAGTGATTTACGTGCCGAATGGTGCAATGAGTAGTGGAGTGGTAACTAACTATAGTAATCAGGTGACTCGTCGCGTGGAATGGATTGTTGGGGTAGATTATGGAGAAGATTATGAGAAAGTGCAGAAAATCGTTTATGATATTCTTGCTGTTGATCAACGTATCCTGAAAGAACCTGCTCCCTTTGTGGCTCTTCATGCGCTGGACGCCAGCAGTGTGAATGTAGTGGCACGTGTATGGGTAAATAGCGGAGATTACTGGGGTGTTTATTTCGATATAAATAAAGCGATTTACGAAACCTTCAATGAAAAAGGTATCAACTTCCCTTTCCCGCAACTTACAGTACATCAGGGAAATTAATTATGATACGCCGATTATTCCAAAAAAACGAGGGAGTTTCACATTGAGTGTAACTCCCTCGTTTTTGGATAAACTTGTCTGGTGTGATTGAATAAATTTCTTTCTTTTATTTAATGCCGAAATCTTCGGCTAGTTCATATCTATCTTCTTTGATCCCCAGTACATGATTGATTTTCCTTCTTTTCTCAAGATCTTTAAAGTAGTTTTCCACAACCTGATAGAGATCGAAGTTCGTAGTTGAGCCAGCGGCTAAATCGAGTGATTCCACCATCTTTTCTACAGCTTGATGGATTTTCTCTGCGTCTATCAGATGCAGTTCGTTGCTGTGTATTAAATATTTTTCCATGACTGCAATGTTTTTAATGTTATATAGGTATAACATCTTGCAGTCATGGAAAGTTCAATGATTGAATGTTAGATTTTGGCAAGTGCCTGATCCAAATCAGCAATTAGGTCATCGATATGTTCTGTTCCAATGGATAGACGTACGGTGCCCGGATAAATTTCCTGTTCGGCTAGCTCCTGTGCATTGAGCTGCGAATGGGTAGTGCTCGCCGGGTGGATCACCAATGATTTCACGTCAGCCACATTGGCTAGCAGGGAGAAAATTTCCAGACTGTCGATGAAACGGTGTGCCTCTTCTTGTCCGCCTTTTACCTCGAAAGTAAAGATAGAACCGGCACCGTTCGGGAAATAACGTTGATACAGTGCATGGTCGGGATGGTTGGATAATGACGGGTGATTCACTTTCTTCACTTTTGGATGATTGTTTAAGAAATTCACTACCTTCAATGCATTTTCTACATGACGCTCTACACGTAAGGAAAGAGTTTCCAGGCCTTGCAGCAGGATAAAAGCGTTGAATGGGCTGATGGTAGCTCCTGTGTCGCGCAGCAAAATGGCACGGATGCGGATTGCATAGGCAGCCGGACCGGCTGCATCGACGAAGCGTACGCCATGATAGCATGGATCAGGTTCGGTCAGTTGTGGGAATTTGCCGGAAGCTACCCAGTCGAATTTTCCTGAATCTACAATGACTCCTCCCAATGAGGAACCGTGTCCGCCAATGAACTTTGTTGCGGAATGTACTACGATATCTGCTCCGTGTTCGATGGGGCGGATTAAATACGGAGTTCCGAATGTGTTATCAATAATCAAAGGTATTTTGTGGCGATGGGCTATTTCTGCCACTGCTTCTATATCAATGATATTTGAATTCGGATTTCCCAGGGTTTCGATAAATACGGCTTTTGTATTTTCCTGAATAGCCTTTTCAAAGTTCGACAAATCGCTTGGGTCAACGAATGTTGTTGTGATGCCATAGCTGGGCAAGGTATGTGCCAGTAGGTTATAACTTCCTCCGTAAATAGTTTTGGCTGCTACAATATGATCGCCTGCACGAGTGATATTCTCAAAAGCATAAGTGATGGCAGCGGCACCCGAAGCGACTGCCAGCCCTGCTACTCCTCCTTCAAGAGCGGCTACGCGTTGTTCAAAGACTCCTTGAGTGGAGTTGGTCAGACGGCCGTAGATGTTTCCCGGGTCCTGCAGGCCGAAGCGTGCGGCTGCATGGGCGGAGTTGTGAAATACATAAGAGGTGGTCTGGTAAATAGGTACTGCGCGGGCATCTGTTGCCGGGTCTGCTTGTTCTTGTCCTACATGAATCTGTAAAGTCTCGAAGTGTAATTTCTTTGTTGCCATAATCGTATGTTTTTTAAGTTTATATTCTTTCTTTATTTTCTTGCAAAGTTATGAGATGTAGATATATCGAACAAGATATAGATGAAATATAGAAAATAATGCTATTTTTGTGCCTTTATATGGAATAATGTAACTGCGTTGTTCCTGAAAATCACCTTTTAGAAGAATATTTTTCTTATGGATACTTTTGATAAGCTGGATAAAGTAGATTTGCAAATACTCCGTACTTTGCAAGAGAATGCCCGATTGACAACGAAAGAGTTGGCCGCGCGGGTGAGTCTTTCTTCAACTCCTGTTTTTGAACGTCTTAAACGGTTGGAGAATGGAGGCTATATAAAAAAGTATATTGCCGTATTGGATGCGGAAAAACTGAATCAGGGATTTGTCGTGTTCTGCAGTGTGAAGCTTAGACGTCTGAATAGGGATATAGCGGCAGAGTTTACACGGATCATACAGGATATTCCTGAAGTAACCGAATGTTATAACATATCAGGAAGTTATGATTACCTGTTGAAGATTCATGCTCCCAACATGAAATACTATCAGGAGTTTATTCTGAATGTGTTGGGGACAATTGATAGTTTGGGATCACTGGAAAGTACATTTGTGATGGCAGAAGTGAAGCATCAATATGGGATACATATTTAGTCCTTTGTGTGATAGTCTGAAATTTATCTTGTATATTTGCTATGTAATATAAATCCTGTTTTGCTGACACAATGAAATGGCAACTTTGTAAATAGCTTCGCCCATATGGATTGTAACAATAGAGAGTTCTGCTGCTACAACTGTTTGTGATTTAACGTAAGTCACAAGTTATTTTTTTATTCTATTCAATAAACTATATAAAAGAAGCCATTACAATGAATTCGAACATATATCCTCGTTCTAATGATTTTCAGACTATTTACCTGAATACGGTGATTAAGAATCCTGCTATTATCGTAGGTGATTATACAATATACAATGACTTTGTAAATGATCCGGTTCTTTTTGAGAAGAACAATGTCTTATATCATTATCCGATTAATAAAGACCGTTTGATAATAGGAAAATTCTGCTCCATAGCCTGTGGAGCTAAGTTTCTTTTCAATAGTGCAAACCACACATTGAATTCTTTATCCAATTATACGTTTCCTATCTTTTTTGAGGAATGGAATTTAGATAAGAGAGATGTAACTTCTGCCTGGGATAATAAAGGGGATATAGTAATAGGTAATGATGTATGGATTGGATATGAAGCTGTTATTATGGCAGGAGTACATATCGGGAATGGAGCAGTCATTGCGTCGCGGGCAGTGGTTACTAAGGATGTTCCTCCTTATACAATAGTAGGCGGAACGCCAGCCAGGGAGATTCGGAAACGTTTTGATGAGCAAACGATTGCCCGATTGCAAGAATTGCAATGGTGGGATTGGAGCGTCGAAAAGATCTCCGAATGTATACCTTATATTACAGGTGGAAAGATAGAAGAACTGATGAAAAGATAAGCAATGCATATATGAAATTTATAATAGAACCCGGAACTTCTGCTGATATAGATGAATTGGAAAAGCTGTATAATGAACTGAATGATTACCTGGCAACTACGATTAATTATCCCGGATGGATAAAAGGTATCTATCCAATTCGGGAGGATGCAGTTGCCGGTGTGAATGATAACATGCTTTACGTAGCAAGAACCGATGGGAGAATTGCCGGTTCGGTCATCTTAAATCATCAGCCGGAAAAGGCTTATGAGAATGTCAGATGGAAAATGGAACTGGATTATAGCTGTATCTTTGTGATACATACTTTTGTTGTGCATCCTTCTTTTTTGAAAAAGGGAGTAGGGCATGCGTTGATGGATTATTCGTTGGAATTGGCTCAAAGGTCGGGAATAAAGTCTGTTCGGTTAGATGTTTATGAGAAAAATCTTCCTGCCATATCGTTATACGAAAAATGCGGTTTTGAATATGTTGATACCGTGGATTTAGGACTGGGACAGTACGGCTTGGATTGGTTCAGACTTTATGAGAGAATCATTTAATACTCCTTTTCCTGTGTAATACATTGCACCGTTATAATTCGGTTATTCTTAGATTTGTAGAATGATAATTATTACATCATAAACATGAAGAAATTGATTATTGTATTTGTTCTTTTGTTATCAACATTCTCTTGTTTTTCACAAACAGAATTTGCGACTTGCCTATTTGATGGAGCAAGAAACAGAGTTATCCCTATAGCTGTTTATCAGCCGCACAAAGTGAATTCGAAAACGAAAGTCGTTATATTCAATCATGGTTATGATGGAAATAAAAATAGTAAGTCTAACCAAACTTATGCCTATCTGACACGATTCCTTTCTCAAAAAGGATTTTATGTAATAAGCATACAACATGAATTGCCAAATGATCCACTCTTGGCTATGGAAGGTGATTTTATGCAGACCCGTATGCCAAACTGGGAAAGAGGAGTGGCAAATATCTATTTCACCATTCAGGAGTTTAAGAAGTTGAAACCACAATTAGACTGGGATAAACTTATACTGATAGGACACTCCAATGGTGGTGATATGACAATGTTGTTTGCTACTAAATATCCGCATTTAATAAACAAAGCCATATCTATGGATCATCGCAGAATGATTATGCCTAGAACGGAGAAGCCCCGGTTGTATACATTAAGAGGATGCGATTATGATGCGGATGCGGGAGTACTCCCCACAAAACAAGAACAGGAACAATTTCATATGAAAGTTGTGAAATTGGACGGAATAACGCATAGTAATATGGGAGAGAATGGAACGGAAGAGCAACACAGGCTTATTAATCAATCTATTTATGGATTTCTGACACAGGAATAACTGAAGTATTCTATTTATTTTATCCAACGGTTTTAAATCGGGAGCCTGTTTTTCTTATAACTTTGCAGCTGATTTTAGAAAAAGAAGTTTGGAATGATAAATAAGTATGAAGCACGGCTAGGTACAGAGCGTATGTTGCCGCTCGTTTTCAAAATGGCGCTTCCCGCAGTAGTTGCCCAATTCGTCAATTTGCTGTATAGCATGGTCGACCGTATCTATATCGGACATATTCCGGGTATTGGTACTGATGCGTTGGCTGGGGTAGGAGTGACGACTTCTCTTGTTATACTGATTTCTTCTTTCTCGGCGATTGTAGGAGGAGGGGGCGCGCCATTGGCAGCCATGGCACTGGGACAGGGCGATCGTCTGCGTGCCGGAAAAATTTTGGGGAATGGTTTTGTCTTATTAATACTATTCGCCCTGTTCACTTCGTTCATCGCATATACCTTTATGGAACCGATTTTGCTTTTTACGGGTGCTTCGGAAAATACGTTGGAATATGCGGTTGATTATCTTTCCATCTATTTATTAGGAACCGTTTTCGTTGAAATATCTACAGGATTGAATAGCTTTATTAATGCACAGGGACGGCCGGCTATTGCCATGTACTCTGTCTTGATCGGTGCCTTATTGAATATTATTCTTGATCCTATTTTTATTTTCTGGTTTGATATGGGAGTGAAAGGAGCTGCTTTGGCTACCGTATTGTCTCAAGCATGTAGTGCGGCGTGGGTATTGAGTTTTCTCTTTTCCCGTCGTGCTTCCTTACCTTTGGAAAAGCGTAATATGCGGTTGAGCCGGAAGATTGTATTCGCCATGTTAGCTTTGGGAATATCTCCATTTATAATGGCAAGTACGGAGAGCCTGGTTGGTTTTGTATTGAATAGTAGTCTGAAAAATTTTGGAGATATTTATGTCAGCGCATTAACTATCTTGCAAAGTGCGATGCAGTTTGCAAGTGTTCCGTTAACCGGTTTTGCGCTGGGATTTGTTCCGATTATCAGTTATAATTATGGTCATGGTGATAAACAACGTGTGAAAGACTGTTTCCGTATTGTGATGATAACCATGTTTTCATTTAACCTGTTATTGATGCTGCTTATGATCTTGTTTCCTACGATTGTTGCATCTGCTTTTACTAGTGATGAAAAATTGATAGAAACAGTCCGTTGGACAATGCCTGTTTTCTTGGGCGGTATGACTATCTTCGGATTACAGCGAGCCTGCCAAAATATGTTTGTAGCATTAGGTCAGGCTAAGATTTCTATTTTTATTGCTTTGTTACGTAAAGTGATTCTACTGATTCCATTAGCATTGATATTACCACATTATATGGGAGTAACCGGTGTATATGCAGCTGAAGCAATATCTGATGCGACAGCGGCAATTTGCTGTACTTTGTTGTTCTTTTGGCAGTTCCCCAAGATTCTGGGGAAAATACAGGGGAATATTTTGCGTACAGATTAGAAACAGTCAATGTACAAAGCATTGGCTATTTTTTGATTGATAATTAGAATAAAATGCGGAGAATAATCGCTATATTTACCGCAAAATATACGGAGAATATGAAATCAATCTATATCTGGCAACAAACTGATTGGCCTGATTTTACTTGGGATGATGCAAAACTATCTTATAAATTAGGTAGAGTCAGGGGCTTGCAAGGTAGACTTGTAGGGCGAATGAGTGCACTTGGTTTTGATTTGAAGAATAGTGCTATGCTTGATGCGCTGACAGCAGATATTACAAAGTCATCGGAAATAGAAGGAGAAATATTGAATGTTGATCAGGTGCGTTCTTCTGTGGCTCGTCATTTGGGCATAGAAATAGAAGGATTACCCGAAGCAGACCGCTATATAGATGGAGTGGTGCAAGTAATGATAGATGCTACTCAAAACTACATGCAACCATTGACGGCTGAACGCTTTTTTAATTGGCATGCTGCATTGTTTCCTACAGGACGAAGTGGGGTATATAAAATAACGGTTGCCGATTGGCGGCAAGGTGCAGAGCCAATGCAAGTCATATCAGGAGCTATGGGAAAAGAGAAAATACATTATCAGGCTCCTGATTCGGATCATGTTCCTTACCAGATGAAACTGTTTTTAGAGTGGGTAAATGGTAATCAGAAGATAGATCCTGTTCTGAAAGCTGCGATTGCTCACTTATGGTTTGTGACTATTCACCCTTTTGATGATGGGAATGGACGTATATCCCGAACGATCACTGATTTGTTTTTAGCTCGTGCAGATGAAATGCCACACCGTTTTTATAGTATGTCTGCCGAAATACGCAAGCAGCGTAAGGGGTATTATGAGATGCTGGAGAAAACACAAAAAGGTAGTTTGGATATAACAAATTGGCTTGAATGGTTTCTTGACTGTCTGGAAGCTGCATTACTTGATACAGAGAAATCAATCAGCACGATTTTGCAGAAAGCAGCTTTCTGGGATAAGTATCGGTTGGTTTCGATGAATGAACGGCAGATTAAAATGGTGAATTTGTTTTGGGATGGTTTTGATGGCAAATTGACCTCTTCCAAATGGGCGAAGATAACCAAATGCTCTCCTGACACTGCATTGCGTGATATACAAGATTTAATAACTAAAGGTGTATTTCGTAAAACAGACGAGGGAGGGCGGAGTACTAATTATGAATTGGTTTTATAATTTGGCGGTAATTATTAATGGTTATCATCGCGATAAATACGTATAATAATGGCACTTATATACGACCCGACACCGATCAGTTAGGTCATAACAAAAAGTAATTATACAAGAGATTTGTAGCCATCAACAAACGGATGCAAGAGATTGGAGTGGAAAAATATTATGAGGAAGTAAAAGACCTGCCTCGTTATTAGCTCATTACTAGCTTTCTTTGTTTCATTCCAGTTCCTGTGCATAAATGTTGATGGCACGTAATGCCTTTGAGATTTCAGTCGGGGTGATGCCCTGACATTCTATTCTTAATACTTTTTCCCAGTCCTCCATATCTACATTCCATTTAACAAGGTTCCGTATAGGATTATTCGACGAATGCCCTGATTACTCATGACGAAATAAGTAATCGGGGAGATTAACTTCATATACTTATCCTTTGAAAAGTCAGTCATCTGTACCTGTCAATATATAAAAAAGTGTATCTGTTCTCGTCTTTCTTTTTTGATTTACTTTGCAGTGTTGTTTTAATCTCCTAATATACTTAAAGGTTATGAAGTTGAATTTTGCTAAAAGAATGTCTTATATAAAGGCTTCGGAAATAAGAGAAATATTAAAAGTTACCGAACAGGAAGATGTGATTTCGTTTGCAGGTGGTCTGCCTGCTCCAGAACTTTTTCCGATAGATGAAATCAATGAGATCAATCAGATCGTATTGAAAGAGGCAGGTACAAAAGCGCTCCAATATACTACAACAGAAGGTTATGCTCCTTTGCGCGAATGGATTGCCAACCGGATGAACGAACGTTTGGGCACGGCTTTCGATAAAGATAATATTCTGATTACCCACGGCTCACAACAGGGATTGGACTTATCCGGAAAAGTTTTTCTGGACCAGGGAGATATCGTACTTTGCGAAAGCCCAACATATTTGGCTGCAATCAGCGCGTTCAAAGCGTATGGATGTAGCTTTATTGAAATTCCCACGGATGGGGACGGTATGATGATGGATGTTTTGGAAGAAATTTTGAGCAATACTCCTCATATAAAGCTGATATATGCAATACCTACTTTTCAGAATCCTACAGGAAAGACGTGGAGTCTGGAAAGACGCAGGAAATTGGCTGAATTATCAGCAAAATACGGTGTTGCGGTTATTGAAGACAATCCGTATGGTGAGTTAAGGTTTGGAGGAGAATCTTTGCCATCTATAAAGTCTTTTGATGAGGCTGGAAATATCCTGTGTACAGGTAGTTTCTCGAAAATATTCTGTCCCGGTTTCCGGATTGGCTGGATTGCGGGGGATAAAGAGATTATCCGCAAATATGTATTGGTTAAACAAGGCACGGATTTGCAATGCAACACTATTGCCCAAATGACCATTGCCGAATACCTGAAGCGCTATGACATTGATAAACATATTGCCAAAATAGTGGAAGTATACAGAAAACGCAGGAATGTAGCGATTGAAAGTATAGAACGTTATTTCCCTGATACTATAAAGTTTACTCGTCCCGAAGGCGGATTATTTACATGGATAGAGCTTCCCGAAGGGATTTCGGCACGTGATGTTTTAGTCAGAAGCCTGGAGAAAAAGATTGCTTTTGTTCCGGGAGGCTCCTTTTATCCGAACGGAAACAAGGAAAATACGCTTCGTATCAACTACTCTAATATGCCCGAAGACAAAATAGAGAAAGGACTTAAAACCCTCGGCGAAGTGGTAAAAGAGTATATCAGTCAATCAGAATGATTCTTTGATAATGTTTCCCAAAACCTGCAGGCGTTCTTCAATGAAAGCACTCCATTGCTGACCGAAACTCAAGCGCATACAGTTTCTGTACTGGTCGTGCAGAGTAAACATGCGTCCGGGAGCAATGCTGATCTTATGTTGCATCGCTTTGTAATATAGCTCCGTGGTATCAATCTTTTTATTCAGTTCCACCCAAAGCATAAAACCTCCTTGTGGAGTGATGATTTTAGTGTCTTCGGGAAAATAGTCGGTAATAGCTTGTGCCAAATGAAGACTATTGGAATGTAGCTCATGGCGCAACTTGCGTAAATGATTCTCATACCTGCCGTTCTCCATGAAGTTGGCAATGGCTTCTTGGTTGAGGGTAGGAGTGGATATTAAATGAATATGTTTCTGACGAATAATAGCATCCTTAAACTTACCGGGGGCAATCCAGCCTACCCGATAACCGGGAGCTAACGTCTTTGATACAGAACCACACCATAACACAAGTCCCTTTTCATCGAAAGCTTTGCATGGCTTAGGGCGTGAATGTCCGAAGAATACATCGCCGTATAAATCATCTTCAATCAGAGGAATATTGTGTTCCGCCAACATCTGTACTATCTCTTTCTTATGTTCATCGGGCATGCAACTCCCAAGCGGATTACTGAAATTACTGATAAGCAGGCATAGATTGATCTGCGGCAATACTTTTCTTAAAGCATCGGGTTCGATGCCTGTTACAGGATTGGTCGGCAGTTCCAGCACATGAAGCTCCATACTGTTGGCCAACTGTAATATCCCGAAATAAACAGGACTTTCAACAGCTATCGTGTCTCCTCTTTGAGCAATAACAGATAATGCTAAAGAGATGGAATTGGTTACTCCTGTGGTAGTAACAATATCATCTTCGGTCAGATTTCCATTCCAGCTATACGCAAAACGGGCAATATAGTTTCTCAAACGAATGTTTCCTTGAGGGTCTTCATACCTAGTGCCGTTCCCCGGAAGTGAATACATGGCCTTGGTCAGTTCTTTATTGAGTTTGGCAATAGGCAATAAAACATCTTCCGGTATTCCCAGCGAAAAACGGGTGATAGACGAATCTTCGATGGAATGATATACTTCCATGATTAAGTCTGCTTCTTCCTTTCCCGGAGATTGAGCGGAAGGCTGCGTTGTTGCCGGCGCAGACAAATTTAGTGGCTTATAATTGACAATGTACCCTGATTTGGGGCGGGAAATGATGAATCCTTCCTTTTCCAGTTCATAATATACCTGAATGGCTGTATTTAAACTTACGCCATATTCATTGCTGATAGTACGTAAAGAAGGTAATTTCTCGCCTGCTTTCCATATACCTGTTTTTATTTGCCAGGCGATAGTGCCGGCTATCTTTTGATATAGGATTTCTCTTTTCATGTTTATTCTGTACTTGGCAAAGATACAAAAATGATGTCTGTATCTGTTGTTGTTTGATTGCAAATAATTCATTCAGTCATTTTTTATAATTGCTTGCTATTCAGTTATAAATTTATTCCATATCATTATATTTTAGACATGACAAGATTATCATTGAAATATATTTCAACATATACATTCCTACGATAGAAGCGTCAAAAATAAAAGAGACGAACAATTTTCTTAATTTAAGTTTAGGACTTCAACAGTCGATTCGTTTCTCGGTGAGAAACACTTCGTTTCTCGGTGTCGAAAAGGTTGTTTCTCGGTGAGAAACGGGTCATTGGTTTTAAAGGAAAAGCCCGAATAGTAACCGCCTGGATAACAGTGTTTTACAAAATAACGTTATCTATCAGAAATACATAGGAGTTTTATTGACATTTTTTTTGCAACACCGTTTATTTCTATTGCATCTATTACTGTAATAATATTTACATTAGAACTAAAATATGGCATTTATAAAAGAATCTGTTTCATTCCTTTCCGTACCGTTTTGAATCAAATAACAATAATTGGAGCTTGGGAAGAATCTACATGATGAAGTAGATGAAATCAACATTTATAATAGTGGCATTTCTATTCTCGTCACCTGTTCTTCTTCGGGTACATTGGGATTGCTGTAATAATATTCAATGGATGTTCCCGAAAGTTTGTAACCGTTGGTTTTTATCCATTCCATCATTTCGTTGTACAGGACAGCCAATTCACTGTAAGTTCCTCTATGTAGACAGGAAACTATTTTTCTTTCCGGTATCGTTATGGAGCGTATATCCCCTTCACCCTGTAATTCTTTGGATGACTTTAGACCAATAATCATTTTGATATTGTGTTCCGTCAGACTTTCAAAGTTGGGATATTCAACGTAGGGGATGTCGGTAGTGACTTCACCCTGTTCCTTAAATAAAGAGTCTATTTTTACAAAGTTCTTCCCGATAGCTTCCGACATTCCGTTCATATCTGTTTGTACTTCAACAGCCAAAGCGGATTGTTCCGGTTGCTTCAATAGCATGATTTCTGAAATTTTTCCCATAATACATTGTTTTTAGAGGGTTGATAATTAATTATTTCTTGATGACCGGAATATAGATGTCGGTAATTAGTTCTGTTCTAAGGGTGGAGGCAGGGCGGTTCATATACATTTCAAAGCTAAAGGTGCTTTGAGGACGATATTTACTTTCCGGGAACCACTCTTCATAAATAGTCCGGTAGAATTTATGCAATAAAGAGTAGTCACCGATATGCCTGAATATAGCATAACGACCACCGGGAACTTCCATTACTCCCGGCTGGGAATCATTTTCTTTGTTATCGATTATGACCCCGAGATAGAAGCGACATTTATCTATTGGGGTGATGGCCGGGTCGTCCATACTAAGGCTGACAAACTTATCATTCGACTTTTCTTCATTGCGCTGCCTAGCATAGTTGGTGAGCCTGTCCCATATTAATTTGTATCGGAGTTCATCCTTATACTTTTCACCCACCTCGATACAAAATACTTTTATCGGCAGAATCGACCGGATTTCAGGAGTGATAACCGCATGCTGTTCGTCATACATCGGCTTATACTTCTCCCTATATTGAGAAGTTGACACGCCAAAATGTTTTTTGAAGGCTTTTGCCAGACTGAATTTAGTTTGATAGTTTGTCTGCTCTGAAATCTGATTTAATGTAAAGTCGGTGGATACTAACAGATGTGCTATATGTTCGAGGCGCAAACGTTGTATGTAGCTTCCGATATTTTCTCCGGCAACGGTTTGAAACACTCTTCTGAAGTGATATTTGGAAAGTCCGCTTATCGTACTAAGTATGTCTGCATCTAAACTATCGAATAAATGATTATTGATATAAACGATTATATCCTGAATCTTTTGGTGATGGATATTACTGGTTTCTAACTTCTGTTTCCATCGGTTCAGTTTGGGTAACCGTTCGTTGAGTATTCGCCTAAGTTCCTCCGGCGAATAAGCGGTATCTGCATATTCATTGTACTTATCAGTGTATTTTATCCAGATATTAATCATTTCCGACATCGGAATGTCGACGATATATTTTCCATCTTTCAGGCAGTAGTAGCAATATTCGTCACTTCGGGAACCGTCGGAGTTAGTACCCAGATATTTCTCTATATCAAAGCGGAGAGGCATCCCGCAACTTTGACAATACCTTTTATTTATATCTGATTCAATCATCGGTTGGGTTTTCGTTTGATGGATAGCAGCCGCTCCATATCATTAAATAAGCAAGTGTCTTTCAATTCGAACATAAGCCACTTTCCATCGTGGAAAGTAGTCGTCTCATCGTATACCTTTTGAGTTTCATTGGAAAAGACCTCTCGCAGAGATTCAAATTTGGCACGCTCATCTTTACCTAAAATGACCATGAAGCCAATCGTTTGTTCTTTGGCGTATAGGGCACACAGCGTTTTTCCGCCTTTGCGATATTTATATTCGTATGTCCATTTTTTTCCTCCATGGTTCCATAGTTGTTCCATATTGTACTTTTGCTCGATAAGCTGGCAAAGTGAAGTCCATATATCATAAAGTTCCTTACCTATCAAGGCTTCCAGTGCTTCGGGAGTGGGAATCTGCAAAGTTTCTTTCATGGTATTCTGTATTTACTTTTGATTATCCATATCACAAAGGTAGGCTGATTTTCTAATAGATCGTTGTCCAATATAGGCATTTTGTGTGTAGCTGGTGAACAATCTGCCCGGAAATTAATTTATTTTGTAAAAGCGAAATATTGGCAGTATAACCTTTATCTTTGCATTAATTTAAAAACAAAGCCCCAATTAAAGAAAATGAAAACAATATTATTAGCAGTAGGTACGCTCTGCCTCATGGCAGGTTGCTCGTCAAAAGTGGCAAGCTCAAAAGGAATCGTTAGTGATGCAACCATGAATACGGTAACGATTGTTACTGATAAGAATGATACCCTTTCGTTCAGTACGATGGATGCAAATAAAGATGAAGTCAACGGTTTGCTTCTGAATGATACGCTGGAAGTGTTCTATACCGGAAAATATACACCGGGAATGCCGGCTTCTAAATTAGTTCAGTATCCGCAATCTCCGATTGTGGGAGGTGATCGGGATGGACATGGCTGTATCGGTTCTGCCGGATATGTATGGTGTGAAGTGCAAAAAGACTGTATCCGCTTGTTTGAGAAAGGAATCCGCACGGAATCGGTGGACGATAGCAATGCTTCTGCCTTTATTGTATTTAGTCCTGACTCTACGCAACTGGAACTTTTCTTTTCCAATAATCAACCCAATGAAATATTGGAGAGACGTGGCCTGCCTTCAGGAGGTTATGCATGGAACGTGGAAGATGACGATACGAAAAATGTACGGCTAATAGATGGCTTGTGGACAATCAGCCAAAGAAATAAGTTAATTTATAGCCAAAAGGCCGGAAACTGATTTTAAAAGCTCCGGCTTTCTGACGATCTGTTTGTAGAGTAATGTTCTAGGTAATTAAATTAATAAGTGGATATCAAAGATGCTGAATATATAAACTTCCATCATAATCTTTGTATTTAGCATCTTTGTATATATCAACCAGTTTGTTACTGTAATCAAGAATGGTATCTTTGGAGATTTGTGATAAATTTGTAGCCAAAATACCACTTCCCAAAATGCCCGGATTACATAATATACTGTCTTTTCTTATTGAATTCATGGTAAGCTCTACACCTATGTAATCCTTGATACCTGCCTTTTCCAGACTGGATACAATATAGTTGTCCAAAGATGCTTTATCATCTCCGGTCATGAATCCATACCATAATAAACACTTCATGCCTAGTTGGGTCGCTTGTATCAGAACATCAAGATAAGTTACTCCTGAATCCCCTTTCTTGTCTATCTCGTAAGGATCGATATGAATGAAAGAGGATGAAGGAAGTGAAGGCAATAGCTCTATGGTACCTCTCGAAGAGTCGGCATGATGCATCTCTACAGATGCACTTAATCCGACTTGTTTGGCATAGGTACCCACATTTTCCAACGCACTCTTTTCTAAATCAAAGAATACAAACCTTTTTGCTTGCTTCCCTAATACATTCATTGCCAGGGCAGGAGAACCCAGATAATTTCCTTTTGCCATTTCTGTGCTTTCCAGTTGGTAATAAATGGAAGCTTTTAGAGATTTGTCATCATCTGCTTTCTCCAGGAAATGATAGATACCATATTGCTGCTCCGGAGTTTGCGTCATGAAGTAGATGGCACATGCGGAATTGGTTTCTACATATACTTGTGGGGCTTCATTTCTAAGAACTTCACAGAGTATCAGATGTTTCAGTACATCGGGTTGTTTTGCGAAATGAGTGTAAGTTGCCATGTGGGTACATCTTAATATTTATAGAACATAAAAGAACTGCAACCGCTATTCTTTTTAGGCATTCATTAATTCATGGATTTCATGAATATGCAGGTGTAAATGACTTAGATAACCTTCTATCATGTCTTGTAGCGTAACCTTTGTTCCTTCAAAATCACACCAGTAGCTATCCAGTTTTGTCTGATCTACAGATTTTATAACCTGAATGATATGCAGGTTAAAAAACTTCCATAGTTGAATCAGGTTATTCCAATCTTCATTTTGGTAATCTTGTAATGCTATCCACAGATCATTATCCTGACGGTAATCGGGAAAGAAAAGCAAATCTTTACTGTATTGCAATCTGACCATGCGTTGGTGATTGTTTGATGCCGAATCAATCAAATGTCCGAGAATCTGTTTGATGGTACGATTTTGTTTATTACGTTTCAACGTGATCGTATCATTTTGTAGCCCGGTTAGTATTTTCTCTTCAGTTTCTATCACATGATAGATTCCTTCTGTTATTTTGGAAAAATCAACGTTTGACATACCATTCTTTTCCTTTAGGTGTTTATTGTAAAATTGCTAATAGTACAAATATAAAAAAATGTATCGATATTTATAAATTAAACGGAACTTTTCAATTCTAATTTTATCCCTCTTTCTTAAACCACCTGTAAAACCATTTACCGACTTTCTCGTAATGTCGGGTTTCGGTATCAGTATATAGCTTGGAGAAGAAAGACGTGTCCAACGGCTCTCCCGACTGGTTAGGATACAGCACGATGAAGCTATTGTTGGAGAAATATTTCCCAAGCTGTCTCGGTAACTTCTCAAAAGAACTGTCATACGAAAGAGTTCCTGGTCGTGCACTGATAATAACCAATAAATGATCGTAACTTACCTGTCCTGTCAATACCAGCAGGTCATTCCAGTCTTCTAAGAGAGAGAAATCGGTAAGCGTCTGTTTATGCCTTTTCTTTATCCACGCTTGTAGACGGATGGTAGTCTTTTCATTGGCAAAGAAGTGTACGCGGCATCCAAGAGTGCTCCCCATGCGACAAAAGTGTTCCATCCAATGCGGAAAGCCGGATTCATATTCGGCTTTAGGAGGGACGGCAACGACAATCCGTTTGATTGTATGGACCGGTATCAGAAATTTAGAGATAATTATTTCACAGTTTAATCCGTTCAATAAGTGTTCGGCAAGTATTCCAAAGTATGAATCTGTGATGTTTTTCTTGCGGTGCAGGCCGGTGATAATACTCGTAATCTCATTCTCCTTGACTGAATGGATAATACCGGAAGCTATATTCAAATCATACCGGGTGACCTTTTTGAGTGGTACATTTGCTTCCGTTGCTATCATTTCGGCTTTTTCCAGATAATGTTTGCTTCGAATTCGTAGATTATCAGAGTTATTATCGTCGTTGATGACATTTAATGCCAGTAGATTATCTTTCAATTTAGAATCACGTATGATTAGAGACAGATTCACCATGTCCTCAATAGTGTCCGGGTTGGCTATGGATACTAAAATCTTCTCTGTTTCTTTTGAAGATTCATTTTCCGATAGTGAGTCATCCATTGCCACCTTTCTGGCTGTCCGCTCGGTAATCAGTGAACTCACTACACAAGTGACCAGGATAAGCAAGACTGTTCCGTTCAGTACATCATCATTCAATAAACGTTCGCCGGTGGGCAGAATAATGTTGTATCCAACTAACACAGCCGCCAATGTGGCTGCTGCCTGTGCATTACTCAAACCATACATCAGATTTCGTTCAAGAACAGACATCTTGTATATCTTTTGAGTGAGCCAGCAAGCAATCCATTTACCTGTTAGTGCCATGGCTATCATCACGGCGGCAACTTTTAAGGCATCCCCCTCTCCGAAAAGAACACGTAAGTTGATTAACATTCCCACTCCGATAAGGAAATAAGGAATAAAAAGTGCATTACCAACGAACTCTAAATGATCCATCAATGGAGAGACGTGTGGAATGAGCCGGTTAAGTACCAATCCTGCGAGGAAGGCTCCCAGGATACCTTCCATACCAACAAACTCCATCAACCCTGCCCCTAAAAAGACCATCGCAAGCACGAAAATAAATTGCATCACGTTGTCATTGTACCGGTGAAAGAACCAACGACCGATGCGCGGAAAGAAATAAATGATCAGTGCCCCTAGAAAGATTACTTTTACCACCAGCCAAATCCAAAACAATCCTCCGGTTTCTCCTTTGAACAGTCCGCCTATAACAGCCAGTACCAGCAGCGTGAGTGTATCTGTTACGGCCGTTCCTCCTACGGCAATACTTACGCTACGATGGCGTGATATGCCGAAGCGGGTGACGATGGGGTAGGCCACGAGCGTATGAGAGGCATACATGCTGGCTAATAATATAGAGGTGATTACACCATATTTCAGATAAGATACATTGGCCACGAATCCAATCCCGATGGGAACGATAAAAGCCAGTAAACCGAGCACTAATGCTTTGTTTCGCGTCTCTTTGAAATCTCCCATATTCATTTCCAGACCAGCCAGGAACATGATGTAATAGAGTCCGACTTTCCCGAATAACTGAAAGCTGCTGTCTCGTGCCAGGATATTAAATCCATGTTCGCCAATAGCCAGTCCTGCCAGGATCATACCGATAATATGAGGGATGCGCAGTTTATTCAATAATATCGGAGCAAACAATATAATCAAGAGTACAAGGAGAAATATCCATGTAGGGTCGGTGATAGGGAATGTTAAATCAAGGCCAATCCAATCCATAATTTGACGAGTTCGTGATATTTGTTCCGCAAAATAACCTAAAAAAATGCTTCTAAAAAAGCATTTTTTAATAAAATTCGTCATTTATTTTTTCTCCAGATTCATGATTGCCGGAATGAAGAATGCAAGTGTTCCCGTTATCACAATAGCAATACCGCATATGACAAAGACATTGGCGATGCCGATAGTGTCTGCTATAAATCCGGTTGCCAGTAATCCTAAAATGGAGGGCAATAAACTGATACTGTCGAACAAAGAGAATACGCGTCCCAAGAAAGATACTTCAATTTGTGTTTGCAGCAAAGCTGTAAATGGACCGGAATAAAACGGCATGGAAATGCCTTGTACAATCGCAAATATAGCATAGATTATAAAGGCCGAAGGAGGAAGTATTCCGGAAACGAAAATGGAGACTCCTATGATGATATAGGATATATTTATCATAACTACCTTTCGGATACGCGGATTCCATATTCCAAGTAGAATACCGCCTACTAATGCTCCCGATCCAAAGAGTAGTTCTATCAGGCTAACCTGATAAGCTGTTCCCGAAAAGTTTTTCAGGGTCATCAGCGGTATCAAGGCAACAACAGGCATGATGAAGAAAGTGATGAGTACTTCAGTGATCATCACCCATTTCAAACCACAATTGCTACAGATTGCCTGAAAGCCTTCCTTCATATCCCGGAGTACATTATGGGTCGTTTCCGTTTCTGTTTTTTCCGGGTTAGGGATGAATACAAACATGAGTGTCGTACAGGCTATGGCTGCTCCGGCAACATCAAGCAGCATGACTACACTCATATTTGTACTGACAATCAATGCAGCACCTAACACGGGACCGCAAATATTACATAAGGCCTGTATTGTCTGGTTAATACTGGCAATTCGCGTCAGCTCTTTTTCAGGAGCAAGTAGCGGTATGGATGATTTCATGGCAGGCGCATGGAAGGCACTTCCAATGGAACGGAGCATCAGCAGCAGATAAATCTGCCAGATCTCGATAACGTCCAGATAGAATAGTAACGCAATAACGCCCGAACAGAGTGCCACGAAACTGTCAGCCAATATCATAGTCCATTTTCGGCTCCACCGATCGACAAAAACGCCAGCAAAGGGACCTAATACCACTTGAGGCAAAAGTGCGGCAATGGTAGCCAATGAGAGCACCTCTGCCGAACCGGTCTCAAGACTGATCCACAGAACGATGGCAAACTGGGCAATGGAACTGCTAAGAATAGAAAATAATTGTCCGGACCATATAATGATAAACTTCTTTTTCCAATTATTCATAATACTTTATTGATTATGGATGATGACAAGGGTATTGCCGGTCTGTATCTAAAAATGGCAGAGGGAAGATACCGTTATGACTAAATAATAAAACAATTGATTGAGAGAAATGACTGTTGAATTTCTCTATTTTCCTGTAATGGAGGAAAGAAATAAAGAAACGGAAGCCCAGCTAAGAGAGCTCCAAATGGGACACGGATAGGATGAATTGACAGATAACTTTCATATTCTCTGGTTCGGTTTTCGATTCGGCAAATGTAGACAAAAAATGCCGTTCTTTTGCAAACCGGGTTCATAAAAAAAGAAAATTAGCCTTGAAATAGTTTCTGTGAGGCTCTAATAAAATTCTAATAGCGTTCTAACAAATCTCTAACAGGCTTCCGGAATACCTCCACTTACCTTTGCATCCGAAAAAGAATACTAACTATATTTTTATGGATGATGAAAAAGAAAAATTTGCAAATGCTTTTAATTTGCGGTGTATTGCTAGTTACCGCATGCAAGAGTAAATCAAAGGAAGAACCACAAAGTGATTATCACATGGAGGGGGACACCGTGCATATTACAGACCGTTTTTTATCTGAAAAGATAAAAGTAACCGATGCTAGGCTTGAACCTTATTCCAAGGAGGTAATCACTTCCGGTGTGGTACGTCCTATTCCTACCCGTTATGCCTGCATTGCTTCACCTTTTGCGGGAAGAATTATAAAGTCGTATATACAAATCGGGCAACTAGTGAATCGGGGAACCCCTTTGTTTGAAATCAGTTCACCGGATTTTACTACGGCGCAAAAAGAATATTTCCAGGCGCTTTCGTCACGGGAGCTGGCAAAGAAAGATTTACAGCGCAAAGAAGACTTGACAAAAAATGGGGTTAGTTCTCAGAAAGAACTGGAAGAGGCACAAAATGTTTTGCTTATTGCCGACAAAGAGTTTGAAAATGCTTCTGCTGCGTTGGATGTATATCAGGTAGAACATCCGGGAGATATGACACTGGGGCAACCTCTTGTGGTGCGTTCACCTATTTCGGGAGAAATAATAGAGAATAATATTGTGACCGGACAATACTTGAAAGATGATACTGATCCTGTTGCAATAGTGGCGGATTTATCTGAGGTATGGATTACCGCGCAAGTGAAAGAAAAAGACATTCGATTTATCAATGCAGGCAGCAGTTTGGATATAGAAGTGTCGGCATTGCCAGGTACGGTGATTAAAGGAAATGTTTATCATGTAGAAGAAGTAGTTGATGAAGATACAAGATCTATAAAAGTACTTTCGGTTTGTGATAATTCGAAAAAACAGTTGAAATTGGGTATGTATACTACTGTCCATTTTCGTAGTACTCCTGTTGAACAGGTTCAGGTTTCGGAGAACGCATTATTGCAGGGAGAGAAAGACAGTTACGTGTACGTGCAGATTGCTCCGGAGGTCTTTGTCAGGACATCTGTGGAAGTGGAAATAACCAAAAACGGATTTGCCATAATAAGTAATGGATTGCACGCAGGAGATAAAGTCATCAGTGAAGGGGGATATTATTTAAAATAAGAAATTATGAAGAAGGATTTGATGCTTTCAATTATACAGAAAAGGTGGGTGATGCTTTGCTTGTTCGTTATGATGTGTATTTTCGGATATTACTCATGGATGCAACTTTCGATAGAAGCCTATCCGGATATTGCAGATGTTACATCGCAGGTAGTTACCCAAGTACCCGGATTGGCTGCCGAAGAAGTGGAGCAACAGATCACTATTCCTTTGGAACGTGCCATCAACGGTTTGCCTGGTATGCATGTCATGCGTAGTAGAAGTACGTTTGGACTTTCTATGATTACGATTGTATTTAAGGATGGGACGGAAGATTACTGGAGCCGTCAACGGGTACAGGAAAGATTGAATGAAGTGGAACTACCTTATGGTGCTGTTCCGGGACTCGATCCGCTGACGTCACCTGTAGGAGAAGTTTATCGTTATATTATAGAAAGTGACCAACATTCACTTCGTGAACTGACTGAACTTCAGAATTGGGTGATTATTCCCCGCATTAAAGAAGTTTCGGGAGTGGCGGATGTGACAAACTTCGGAGGTATTACCACCCAATTCCAGGTAGAAATAGATCCGTATAAACTTGAACAATATCACTTGTCTCTAAGCCAGGTCATTGAGGCTATTGAAAATAATAATGCCAATGTGGGCGGAAGCATATTGAACAGGGGAGACTTGGGGTATGTGGTACGTGGTATCGGTTTGATTGAGAACTTGGAAGATTTAGGTCACATCGTAGTTAGTACGACTTCCGGAGTTCCTGTTTTTTTGAATGATATCAGTTCTTTAAAATACGGAAATTTGGAGAGGAAAGGCATATTGGGATATGCCGATCGTATCCGTGATTATTCGGAAAGTCTGGAGGGAATCGTGCTTCTTCTGAAACACGAGAATCCGTCTAAGGTACTGGATGGCATTCATGCAGCAGTAGATGAATTGAATAATGCAACTTTGCCGGAAGGGGTACGGATACATACTTTTTTGGATCGTACCAGTCTAGTAAACACCACCTTGAATACAGTTTCTCATACCCTTCTGATGGGAATGGCATTGGTGGTTATTGTGCTCATCCTGTTTTTGGGTAATTGGCGTGGGGCATTGCTGGTTTCAATCACGATTCCGGTGTCTTTGCTTATCGCCTTTATCCTGATGCATCTCACGGATATTCCCGCTAATCTTCTATCGCTTGGAGCTATTGATTTTGGGATCATTGTGGATGGTGCTATTGTTATGTTGGAAACGATTCTCAAAAAACGTGAAGATCATCCCGGACAATATATTGAAGAAGAAAGTATCGCGCAATGTGCCAAAGAGGTGGGACGCCCTATTGTTTTCTCTACCATAGTCGTCATTACAGCCTATCTGCCCTTGTTTGCTTTCGAACGTGTGGAACGTAAACTTTTTACTCCCATGGCGTTTACGATGAGTTATGCACTGATTGGTGCTCTTTTAGTCGCTCTTCTATTGATTCCGGGGCTTGCTTATGCCATCTATCGTAAGCCGCGTAAGATTTATAAAAATAAATGGCTGGAGAAACTGAAAGAGAAATATACCGCTATGATAGAGATACTTGTGGAAAAACCGCTGAAAGCTATCCTGTTTTCCTGCCTGATTCTGATGGCAAGCATCGTATTGAGCGGCGTTGTTGGGAAAGATTTTCTCCCTGAACTGGACGAGGGTTCTATCTGGTTGCAGGTGAATCTTCCTCCCGGTATTTCTGTTGAAAAATCGAAAGAGATGTCCGACACACTTCGTGCTCGTACGATGAAATATCCCGAAGTTACTTATATCATGGTTCAGGCAGGAAGAAATGATGATGGCACAGATCCGTTCACCCCTTCGCATTTTGAGGTATCTATCGGTATAAAACCGTATGATGAATGGCCGAAAGGAAAAACCAAGCAGGATTTGATTCATGAACTGGAAGAAGAATATAAAACGCTGCCTGGTTTTAGAGTCGGATTCAGCCAACCAATGATAGACGGGGTGATGGATAAAATAGCCGGAGCGCATAGCGAATTGGTTGTAAAGGTGTATGGTGAGGATTTTCGTGAAACACGTCGTATTGCCGAAGAAATAACCCGGACGCTGGGGATGGTGAAAGGGGCCGTTGATTTAGATATTGATCAGGAACCACCCTTACCTCAACTACAGATCATTATGAACCGGGATGCGATTGCCCGATACGGGTTGAATGTGTCTGATGTAGCTGATTTGATAGAGGTGGCAATCGGAGGTAAAGCTATAGCACAACTTTATCAGGGAGACCGGCAGTATGATATCACCTGTAAATATAAAGAAGAAGTGCGGGATACACCCGAAAAGATAGCCGGACTGATGCTAACCTCTTCTACCGGAGCTAAAATACCCCTTTCGCAGGTAGCTGAAGTGAAGTTGAGTGTCGGAGAAAGTACGATCACTCGCGAAATGAACAGACGTCATCTGACGGTAAAGTTGAATTTGCGTGGGCGCGATTTGGTCTCTTTTCTAAAAGAGGCGCAGGAAGTTATTAATCAGAAAGTACAGTATGACAGCAGCAAATACACAGTTAAATGGGGAGGTGCTTTTGAAAATCAGAACAGAGCCTATACTCGTCTTTCTGTCGTTCTTCCGTTAACACTGATGTGTATGTTTATTTTGCTTTATGCTACGTTCGGGAAATTCCGGCAAGCCGGTCTAGTATTGTCCATCGTGCCGTTAGCGCTTTTCGGCGGAATGCTTGCGCTCAATATGCGTGGTATGACATTGAATGTATCGTCTGCCGTGGGTTTCATTGCTATGTTCGGCCTTTCCATCCAGAACGGAATTATTATGATATCCCAGATAAATAGTTTGCGCAAAGGAGGAATGGAACTTCGAAAGTCTGTTATCGAAGGGGCACGCCAACGGTTTCGTCCCATCTTAATGACTTCCGTCACAACAGTGCTCGGACTATTTCCTGCTTCTCTGGCAACCGGGATTGGCAGTGATGTGCAACGTCCTTTGGCAACGGTTATTGTGTATGGATTGATGTTCTCATCACTCATCTCCCTGTTTGTGCTTCCGGTTTTTTACTATCTGATTGAGAATAACGTTTTAAATAAAAAGAAGAATGATGAGAAAGAATATACACTTTAATATCTTGCTCCTTTTGCTGCTTGTGGAAGCGATGACTGTTCATACTTTTGCGCAGATTCCCGTCGGACACCCACAACGGAATATTTCTTTCGAAGAATATCTGAATAGTGTAGGAAAGAATAATCTGAATTATCTGGCAGAAAAGTTGAATGTGAGTATAGCTGATGCGGAAGCTATGGCTGCAAAGGTGTTTCCTGATCCGGAACTTGGATTTGAAGCTGGTAATGAAACTTTTTCGCTGGGACTTTCCTATTCATTGGAATTAGGAAATAAACGAGGAGCGCGAATCAAACTAGCACGCAGTCAGGCAGCGTTTGAGAAGTTGATGATAGAACAGGAATTTCAGGATTTGCGAGCCGATGCAGCCAATCTTTTTCTGGAAGCGATTTTGCAGAAAGAGCTACTTGGAATACAGCGAAGTTCTTATGAATATATGCTGCAGTTGAGCCGATCGGATAGTTTGCGTTATGCGGCAGGAGAAATTACGGAGAATGATGCCCGTCAGTCGAAACTGGAAGCCGTTACTTTACTCAATACTGTTTACGGGCAGGAAGCAGCATATCAGTCTTCATTGGTTATGCTTAACAAACAGATGGGCGTGACAGCAGATACTCTTCATATTCCGTTTGGTAATTGGGAGGAACTGAACCGTGAGTTTATACTGTCGGAACTAATCAAAGTTGGTTTAGACAATCGTATAGACTTACTTGCAGCTCAAAAAAGTGCCGAAGTCACTGCCTGTGCGTATAAGTTGACGAAGGCAGAGCGTCGTCCGGATATTGGTCTGTCAGTCTCTTATGAAAGAGATTGGAACGGTTTTCTTCCTCCGGCGCGTTCTGTTACCGCAGGGGTATCTATTCCGCTGTCCTTTTCAAATATAAATAAAGGAGCAGTCAAAGCAGCTAAATTCCGTATTGCTCAATCTGAAATATTGGAAAGGGAGATGGAATTACAAATACAGGCGGAGATTACTCAAGCATGGTTCTGCCATGAAGCGGAAAAAAAGAAAGTAGCCCAGTTTAAGTCGGGGATGCTCGAAGATTCACAAAAGGTGCTTGAAGGGATGGTTTATAAATACAAACGTGGTGAAATCAATATTTTGGATGTATTGGTAGCTCAACGTACCTATAATGAAGTACAGCAGGAATATCTTGAAAGCATGAAAGGATATGTAGCTTCTTTGGTAGAATTAGAGAAGTCTTGCGGTATCTGGGACATACGTTTTTAAATATACGATGATTTTATCCGGCTCTACTTTTAGTAATAATAGTAGTGCCGGATATGTTTACTTTCCGAATCCTAAATCATATTCCTGTATTCCTCTTGTTTTTTCTTGGGTAACTTCTTTATAACTTCCTCTACCGAGTGGCTAATCAACTCCTTTATGAGTTTATCGGGAACATCTCCTTCCAAGTAAACGGTTATCCAATGTTTCTTATCCGAAAAAGGTCCCCAAAAAATGTCTTCGTATTGTTCTATGAGCTCTTCTGATTTATCAGGATTACATTTCATATCTGCCCAGAATCTTCCGTTTTTAGGACGTAATGTAGCAAAAGTGAACATTTTATCCATAACCTTGAAAACCAAAGTATGTTCATCAAACGGCATACATTCTGTTGCTCCTTTGACTGACAGGCAATATTCTCTATAATCTTCGATATTCATGACTTCTCTTTTTTGATTCATTCGTTGTACAAATATATCACTTTCTGTTTGCTTTTGAAAAACATGTTTCTATCTTAAAGTACCCGTTTCAATTTCGCCCTTATCCGGCTTAAACTTACCGGAGTTATTCCCAGATAAGAAGCAAGACACTCCAATGGTATTCTCTGTAATAGCTCCGGATTATTTTGTATCAGTTTCATATACCGTTCGGACGCGGTGGTGAATAAGAGAGAAATAAGTCTTTCCTCTGTTTGCAGGAACTCTGATTCGGCAAACTTGCGCCCCCAGTTGGCAATATGGATATCTTCCTTGAATAATTCGTGTAAGTCTTTGCGCTTTAATAGATACAACACCGAGTTTTCCATCAGTTCCATTGACTCATACCCTTGTTGATTATTTACATAGCTTTTCAATGAGACAATGGTTGACCCTTCTTTCCCAATCCAGAACGTTACCTCTTTTCCGTCTACGGGAATGTAAGCTCTAGCAATCCCTTTCTCGATGAAAAAGATATTCGTTTCAGTCTTGCCAGCCTCCAATATATGATAACCTTTGGGATATGTGATTTTTGACAGATGTTTGACCACCTTATCCGCTGAAGCCTCCGGCATCCGATATATCCTGTTTATAATCTCGTGTATATCCATATCGCATTGAATCATTATTCTGCAAAAATACAAAAAGTTATATTAGGAAAAGAAGATTTGATGATACTCTTACACCGTCGTTTCTTATCAAATGTAAAGTGAAAGCTCCGGGCATCTTGTTAATTTTGCAGTCTAATATTAAAATAGAATGATATGAATTGGATTATATTGATTATTGCCGGACTGTTTGAGGTTGGTTTTACCTTTTGTCTAGGCAAGATTAAAGGAGCGACAGGCACCGATTTTTATTTGTGGGGAGCGGGATTTGTAATCTCTGTAACCTTAAGCATGTTCCTACTGGCAAAGGCTGCGCAAACATTGCCTATCGGCACTGCATATCCTGTTTGGACGGGGATAGGAGCGGTGGGGACTGTATTGATCGGTATCCTGTTCTTTCATGAACCGGCAACTTTGGGTCGTTTGTTTTTTATGACGACTCTGATTATTTCAATCGTAGGGTTGAAACTGATATAACCAGACGAATAGGATTTAGTTTTAATAGATAGAAAAGTGTAATAAGGACTTTTTCAGTGTAAGTCATATATTGTTGAAAAGATTCCATCCGGTATAATATTGGGGAAGTTTGGAACTGGCGAGGTCGATTATGTAATATCTGCTTTCGTAATTCTACGATTATTAGGCATTTATAAGAAGTCGTTTTGATGGGAAAAAGTTTGGTTTCTAAAATAAATGTATATATTTGCAGAATGTGGGACGCATCTCGTCCGGATTCGAAACTAAACTAAAATTCTATTTACTGTTATCTATTAAACATGAAATCCACTGATTCTGAACCTCAAGGGGGCGGTATGGAACTGGAACAGTACCGTACCAGCCTCGAACAGATGGTTGAAGAGAAATCTAAAGACTTGATCGCTATTCAGGAGAATCTCGAAGCAACCAACCGGCGGCAGGCATTATTCATCAAGGTACTGCAAATTCTGCAACTGGAACCAGATATACCTACTGCTATGAATATGGCACTGGCCGAAATTGGCCGTTATACTGGTGTCGACCGTTTGGCGACATGGGAAAACCATCTTGACGGAGTTACGTACGGCTGTACCAACGAATGGTGTAACGACGGTATAGAACCCGCTATCGATTACTTGCGGAGTATGACCATTGAAGCGGGAAAACCCTGGTTCGACATGCTGGAAGAAAACCATATCATTTGTACGTCCGATATTTATTCGCTTGATCCCTTTATTACTCAAATGCTCGAAGTGCAAGGCGTAAAAGCCATTGCTGTTTTTCCCCTGTCACAATTGGGAGTACATTTCGGCTTTCTCTCGTTCAACTTTTGCTGGAACAAACAATGGGATGAAAAAGATGTGGAACTGATGAGCCAGATATCGCAAATCGTATCTACTGCTACCAAACGCTGGCAAGTTGAAACATCGCTGCAACAGTCGCAGCGAACCATGCAAAAGGTATTGGACAATATCAATGCCAATATTTTTGTGAGTGATTACGATACGTTGAAAGTGATTTTTGCCAATAAGCCTTTCAGGGAAGAAGCAGGAGAAGTTCCGGAAAATGCGGAATGTTGGAGAATGTTGAATGCAGGATTGGAAAATGGGTGTAAACACTGCCCGAAGCCGAAGTTGCTCGATGCCAACCGTAAGTTTACAGGCGTTCATTTTTGGGAAGACTACAATCCGGTCACCAAACGTTGGTATACCATCCAGAGCATGGCAATAAAATGGCTCGACGGACGTTGGGCAATCATGGAACTGGCTACCGATATCACCACCCGCAAACAGGTGGAACTGGAACTGATTCAGGCCAAAGAAAAAGCAGAAGAATCGGACAGGCTCAAATCAGCATTCCTTGCCAATATGAGCCATGAGATACGTACTCCTTTGAATGCCATCGTCGGTTTTTCCAGTCTGCTTGCCGAAACCGATGAGGCGGAGCTGCGTCATGTATATATGTCTTTAGTGCAGGAGAACAATGAGCTGTTGCTCAACCTTATTTCCGACATTCTGGACATCTCCAAAATCGAAGCCGGTATGATAGATCTTGTTATGGGACGGGTGGATGTACCACAACTTTGCCGGGAAGTGATTGCTACCTTCTCACATAAAAAACGTGACAGTGCGGTCGAACTGCGTTTTGATGAAAATTCACCGCAGATTGTGATTGATGCTGATAAAAACCGAATCGTGCAAGTACTCTCTAATTTTCTGACTAATGCCTTGAAGTTTACCACTAAAGGCTCAATCACACTTTCCTATTCATTGGAAGATGAGAGTCAGGTGCGTTTTTGTGTAACGGATACGGGCAAAGGGATTCCCGACGAACAAAAACATGAAATTTTTAATCGTTTTGTAAAATTGGACTCATTTGTACAAGGTGCCGGATTGGGATTATCCATCTGTCAAAGCCTGGTCAAAAGGATGGGCGGAAAGATTGGAGTCGAATCCCGTGAGGGGGAAGGTTCGTGCTTCTGGTTCACTCATCCGTATGTTCCTGGTGCTTTTTCTAATTCCAATTTTTCTACTGATTAATTTGCATCTTTCAATATATTATCCGAATATTGCAGAGCAGAAAAAACAGAATATGATTCCAATTGATGAAAAACACATTATAAAAAAGCTAAAGGCCGGAGATAATGAAGCATATAAATACATATATGATTATCATTATGTTGCTCTCTGCAAACTTAGTTATTATCTCTTGAAAGACAGAGTGCAGGCGGAAAGCATAGTGAACGATGTAATCTTTCATCTTTGGGAAGTCAGAGACAAATTGGAACTGGTGCCTCCTCTTCGCAACTATCTGATAATAGCCGTACGTAATAAATGTCTGAACTACTTAGCCCTCAAGCAGCAGGAGACAGAGATACGTTTTTCTACCATTGAGCAGGCTGGTATTCAATTGCAAAATATCGTTTCTGACAATGAGCATCCTTTAGGCAACCTGCTAAAAGAAGAATTGGAATCGAAAATCCACGAATCTATCAACAAATTACCGCCTGTCTGCAAACTGGTATTCACCATGAGCCGCTTCCGGGAAATGAGTTACGAAGAAATTTCTCGTGAACTTGGCATTTCTGTAAATACGGTTAAGTATCATATAAAGAGCGCATTAGTAATACTTAAAAAAGAACTGGGCACTTTTTTATGTATTATTTTTGCTTTTTATCCTACCCTGCTATTATAAAAAACTGTAGTATATATAAAGGCACTATCTTTTATGAATGAACAATCACCACATACGGATATAGTCAATGATTGGATAATCGGTTATCTGACAAACAGTCTGACACCGGAAGAGATGCAGTCGTTACAGAATTGGCTGAATGTTTCGGAAGAAAACCGGAAATATTTTTCCGATATGCAAGAAGTATGGATCGCTGCTTCTGATGAAGCAGATGAACAGCATTTCGACAAAGAACGGGCTTATCAATTATTTTTAGAGCATACAGAAAACCTTGTGCAACCATCGGTAAAACGAAAAACACTCACTATCAGTCCGTGGATGTATGCCGCTGCAATGGTTGTAATTGTTTTTTTCTGTGGAACGATTGCCTTTCAGAGTGGAAAGAGAGTACTCCGGAATCAATTGACACAGATTACGGTGGAAGCTCCATACGGTTCAAAAACCAAACTGTATCTTCCTGATGGAACGTTGGTTTGGCTTAATGCGGGTTCCAAAATGAGCTATGCACAAGATTTTGGAATTAATGAACGTTCATTGAACTTGTCGGGAGAAGCCTATTTTGAAGTAACCAGAAATGAGGAGATACCTTTTAAAGTACATACGGAAGAACTAGACGTCAAAGTATTGGGAACTAAATTTAATTTCCGGAATTATAAAGACGATTTGGAAGCTAAAGTCTGTCTGCTGGAAGGAAAGGTAGCGCTGAATACCCGGCAAAAAGAGACCATACTTCATCCGGACCAACAGGCGCTGTTGGATAAAAAAACAGGAAAACTATCTGTATCCGATACCAAAGCCGCTTACAGTGCTGAATGGACAAACGACCGCCTTTACTTTGATGAAGTTTTGCTTTCAGATATCATTAAAGAACTGGAAAGAAGCTATGACGTAAAAATAACCGTTGCAGACGACACGTTAAATACGATTCGTTTTTATGGAAACTTCCGTAAAAGAGAGCAAAGTATTCGGGAGATTATGAATGTATTGTCGTCTACAGACAAAATGACTTATACCATGAATGGAAAAAATATTGTGATCACACTTCCCAAATGAACAGATGTTAAACCTTTAAAACTTAAAGAAATATGAAAAGCCATTTAGTAAAAACATGATTCACCTCTCCTGATAGAAATATAAAAAGGTCAGGTTCCTTTTCCATCCCCTGACCTCTTGCCTTTCTATCTTAAAAGCCACAGTGACTTTAATTGATGAAAGCTTAGGCAAATATAAATAAAATCCTAAACTTCTCATCCTATTTATCAATTATTTATCCATTGACTTATGAAAAATAAGAAGAAAGTCTTTTTCATGGTCCTGCTCTTGCTATGCTCTTATCTAAGCTCATTTGCGCAACTTATCAATTTGCAGTTGAAGAATGTAACAGTAAAGCAGGCTATTGAAACAATACAGAAGCAAAACGGATATTCATTTGCATTTGCAACAAACGATCTGAATACCAAAAAGATTGTGACAGTGCTAGCCAAAGATTTACCTATTGAGAAGGTGGTAGAACAGGTCTTGGCAGGACAAGATGTTAGCTACACTATCCAAGGGAAAGATATTATCATCAAGAAGAAAAGCGGCCAGTCCGCACAACAATCCTCCAGGAAATACACTATTAGCGGGATAGTGAAAGACATGTCAGGGGAGCCTGTCATCGGAGCCAATATAAAAGAGAAGAATGGCACGGCAGGTACAATCTCAGGTATGGACGGTAAGTTCCAGTTGACAGTCAGTGAAGGGAGTGTGGTACAAATATCCTACCTGGGGTTTTTGACGCAAGAGGTGAGCGTGAAAAATAAGAATTATCTGACAGTAGTGTTGAAAGATGATACACAGACGTTGGACGAAGTAGTGGTGGTCGGATTCAGTACCCAAAAAAAGATAAACTTGACAGGGGCGGTAGAAAATGTATCATCGGATGTATTTGAAAATCGTCCGGTGGCTAATGTCACACAGATGTTGCAAGGCGCTGTACCAAATCTGAATATTTCGTTAGTCGACGGTAAGCCCAATCAATCGGCTTCGTATAATATCCGTGGTGTAACGTCTATCGGAGCGGGCGGTAGTGCGCTGGTATTGATAGACGGTGTAGAAGGCGATCCGGCCATGCTGAATCCGAATGACATAGAAAGCGTGTCCGTATTGAAAGATGCGGCTTCGGCAGCCATCTACGGTTCACGTGCTCCGTATGGGGTTGTCCTGATTACAACAAAAGATCCGTCAAAGCAAAAAGATAAGTTTACGGTCAATTATACGGGAAATTTCTCCTATGAAACTCCGTATGCTGTGCCGGATGTCGTTGATGACGGTTATGTCTGGGCTTATCTGTTTCGTGAGGCGGAATACAATTACCGCGGGATAGAGCCTACCAGCATTAATAAGTCACAACCTTTCTCAAAAGAATGGCTGGAGACTTTCCGGCAACGGAAGTTGGCAGGAAATACGTTACAGACAGCAGTTGGCCCCGATGGGAAATATACATACTATGGAAATGAGGATTACTATGATGCGCTTTATAAGGATCATACGTTTGCACAGTCGCATAATGTATCTATCAGCGGTTCGAACGGAAAAATAAGTTACTACACTTCCGCACGGTTATACGATTATGACGGTCTGTTCAATTATAACTCAGACACCTACCGCACTATGAATATGCGTACCAAAATCAGCGCACAAGTGTTCAGCTGGCTGAAAATTTCCAATAATATAGACTATACTCATGATAAATATACACAACCATTGGGTTATGTAGAACAGAATGAGGGCTTGGTTTGGAAAGCCATCAACATGGAAGGGCATCCGTCCGAACCAATCTTCAATCCGGACGGAACCTTGACACACTCCGGAGCACGTTCTGTCGGTGGACTGGTAACAGGCAACAACTGGATAAAGCGTACGACTAAAACGCTGAAAAATACGACTACCCTGAATATAACCATGCTGGACAACAAATTGCGTTTTACCGGAGACTTCTCTTTCCGTACGAAAGATTTTATAGAAGACAAGAAGACTACCGCTGTTCCGTATAGCGATTACGAAGGGGTGATTAAATATCTCGGAGTACCGGAAACAGATGATAAGATGTTGGAGAAAGTGCAACAGACTACCTATATATCCACCAATGTATATGCCGAATATGAGAATACATTTGCAGGAAAACATTATATGAAAGCTTTGGCGGGATATAATTACGAACAGCAGGATTACAAGGCAATCTCTTCGGAGCGGAATGGCTTGTTGATGCCTGATGTGGAAAATATAAATTTTGCTATGGGAGATAATATGTCCATTAAGAGTGATGGTAACCGGTGGCGGTATGCCGGAGCATTCTTCCGGTTGAATTACTCCTATGACAACCGTTATCTATTTGAGGTGAACGGGCGTTATGACGGTTCTTCGAAGTTCCCCAACAATTCGCAATGGGGATTTTTCCCTTCAGCTTCGGCAGCATGGCGTTTCTCGGAAGAGAAGTTCTGGAAGGTAAATCCGGCTATTATCTCCAATGGAAAGCTGCGTGTCTCTTATGGTGCGCTGGGTAATAGTAATGTGAAGCCATATTCTTATCTGGAAAAGTTCTCATTGAAGACTTATTCCACTACCGGCTCATCGAGCGAAGGCCGCTATCTCGATGGTAAGGCACAGTTACGCTACACGCTCAATCCTGCCCAAATTCCTGACAATATCGGTTGGGAAACCTCACGAACCATTGATGGCGGTATCGATTTGGGATTCTGGAACAACAAAATTACGTTATCCGCCGATTATTACGTACGTAAGACTGTTAATATGTATACGGTGGGACCGACGCTTCCCGATACATTCGGTGCATCGTCGCCCAAAGGGAACTATGCTGACATGAGTACCTATGGTTACGAGATTTCTTTGGGATATAACGACTCGTTCCGTTTGGCTGGCAAACCATTTAGCTTCGGCATCAAAGCAACCCTTGCCGATTATCATTCGGTGATAGACAAATATAATAACCCGAAACGTGACTTGGATGATTATTATGTAGGTCAGCGTATCGGTGAGATTTGGGGATTTGTTTGTAACGGACTGTTCCAGTCACAAGACGAAATCGATGCGGCTTTTGACGGAAAGGGGTACAAAAACAACCTGATGCAGACATCTGTCAATTACATCACTTATCCCGGTGATATGCGCTTCGAAGACTTGAACAATACAGGTACTATTGATAACGGAGCCAACACGGTAGACTCACCGGGCGACCGGAAAATCATAGGAAACTCCGAACCGCGCTACATCTATACCCTCTCATTTAGTGCCGACTGGAATAACTTCTTTCTGTCAGCTATGTTCGACGGTGTGGGAAAACAAGACTGGTATCCCAGTGGTGAGAGTTCTTTCTGGGGACAGTATAACCGTCCTTACAATCAAGTTCCGGTGTGGCACTTGAATAACTATTGGACCAAAGACCGCCCTGATGCTTATCTGCCGCGTTATTCGGGTTACTACAATCCTTTATATAAAGGCACGGCCAATACACGCTACTTGCAGGATGTATCTTACTTCCGGCTCAAAAATTTGCAGTTTGGTTACAATTTGCCAAAGAAATGGATAGCAAAAGCCGGGTTTTCTAAAGTATCTGTCTATTTCTCGGGCGAGAACTTATGGTCGTGGTCTCCACTCTACCGTCACACGAAAGATTACGATGTGACAGTGATAACAAAAGGTTCGGATAATGACCTGACTTCCGGTAATAAAGGAGACGGTTTCAACTATCCGACGATGCGGAATCTAAGTTTAGGAATCTCTATTACTTACTAAATAGAAACAAAGAAGATATGAAAAGATTAAGTACTATACGTAATACCCTGCTTCTGTGTGCAACGGTGCTGCTAGGTAGTTGCGATTTGACGGAGACGATGCAGGTAGAGGCTGACAAATCTATGGTTTTCGGCAGCGAGTCCGGATTGCGCCTTTATGCCTATTCCTTCTATCGGGCATTGCCTACACTTTCTACGGGCTATCAGCAGGATGAGATGTGTGATATTGCCGCTGTACGGCAGACGAATGTGTTTATTCAGCAAAATGCGTACAATTCGGAAACAGCTACCAGCTGGTCATGGGGAACCCTGCGGAACATCAATTATTTTATCGACGGTTGCTACTCAAAGGAGTGTACGGTGGATGCAGCTACCCGCGATAATTACTTGGGTATCGCCCGTTGGTTCCGCGCCTGGTTTTATTATGACAAGTTGACCCAATATGGCGAAGTTCCCTGGTTTGGCAGTGAAATCCAGTCTTATCAGTACGATGTCATGTATAAAGAGCGTGACAGCCGGGACGTCATTATCAAGAATATGATCGAAGATCTCGATTTTGCTTACGAACATATTCAGGCAACTTCTTCTGTCAATAGCTCTACACTCACCAAATGGGCTGCAGCCGCACTCAAATCACGTGTGTGCCTGTTCGAAGCCGCCTATCGCCGTTATCACAAACTGACAGGTCTGGAAATCACTCCGGAAGAACTTTACCGCCATGCTGCCAGTGCAGCCAAACTGGTGATGGACAACAGCGGACTTTCGCTGAATACGGCAACAGGTACCAAAGGGGCCTACCGTGATTTGTTCTATCTGGAAGCTCCCATTACCTCCGAAGTAATTCTGGCGGTATGTGCCAATAGCGCATCAGGTATTTACGGGACTCAAAATTACTGGTACAATTCGCTGTCGT
The DNA here is from genome assembly GCF_000163675.1 of Bacteroides sp. D22. NCBI lineage: Bacteria > Pseudomonadati > Bacteroidota > Bacteroidia > Bacteroidales > Bacteroidaceae > Bacteroides > Bacteroides sp. D22. Next base: position 101,273 of record NZ_GG774815.1, read on the forward strand.
ACGGTAAAGGCTGGAGTCTGGTTCGTCCGTTTGTCAATACTTACTTGAAATTGGACGGTACCCCGTTCACTGCCGAAACAGGCTATGAAACCAAAAACTTCGTGGAAGAGATGAAGAATCGTGACCTGCGTTTGGCACAGACCATCCGCGGACTGGATTTCAAACGTGACGGAAAAGCCGTAGTAGCCGATATGACAGTTTGCCTGACCGGTTATCATGTAATCAAGTATTCTCTTGACGATACAAAATACGATAACAATGAAAAGAACAACAACAGTATCCCACTGTTGCGTTACGCTGAAGTGCTGCTAAACTATGCCGAAGCACAAGCCGAACTGGGTGGGCTTACTGATGCTGACTGGAACACTACCATCGGCGCTTTGCGCCGACGTGCCGGAATTACAGGCGGAACGGAAAAACTCCCTACAACTGTTGATTCATATTTGCAGCAGGTCTTTTATCCGAATATCACTAATCCGGTTTTACTGGAAATCCGTCGGGAACGTGCCATTGAGTTGGTGGCTGAAGGAACGAGATTCAATGATTTGCGTCGTTGGAAATGTGGTGAACTGATAGAGGAACTACCGTGGACAGGTATGCACATCAGCGCATTGAATGTGGATATTGACCTGAATGGTGACGGAACTCCTGATTGCTACTTTACTGATAACGGTACGCAATCATCCAATAAAGACTGCAAAACGGTGAACGTAAAGAATGAAACAGGACTTTATGCCACAGCAAATGCCGCAGGCGGATACGATTTGAGATATAACCCCGGTACGGGAAACCGCATCTGGTACGATGACGACCGCCAATATCTTTATCCTGTTCCTGCACAGGTGATCCGCGACTATGAGAGTGCCGGATATAAACTATCACAGAACCCCAATTGGAATTAAAATATAAAAGATTTAGTATGATGAAATTTAACCAGATATTGCCTGTAATTGCTATCTATGTTGTAGCGTTAGGCGGATGCAGTAATACTACTCCTGATTATTCAGAATTTTATAAGGACCCTGAAACAGTAAAAGAGGAAGACCCGTCACTGAATGATAACCAAATTAAAGTCATGTCGTTCAATATCCGGTATTATAATACCAAAGATACGGGAGAAAAGTCATGGGAAGCCCGTACGGCAGCTTTTATACCGATGATCGGAGAACATAAACCGACAGTGATCGGTATGCAGGAAGCGCGGCCACCACAACTGAAGTGGCTGGAAGAGAACTGGAAAGATTATGGATATGTCGGTAAGGGACGCCGTGCCAACAACGCTAACAATGATGAGTTTGTTCCTATCTTTTATAGAAAAAAGGCTGTTGAACTAATCAAGTGGGATTGTTTCTGGCTTTCTGAAACTCCGGATGTACCGGGTTCTCAAGGTTGGGACAGTACCGTTCCCCGTATAGCGACATGGGCTATTTTCAAACACATAGCTTCCGGTAAAAAATTCTTCTTTATCAATACTCACATCGATGTAGGTTCTACCATCGCTCCGGGCAAGTCGATGGAAGTGATTGTGAATAAAATGTCCGAGCTCAATCCGGAAGGATTGCCGATGTTACTGACCGCCGACTTTAACAAGCAGATTGACAGCGATATCTTTAACGGAGTTAAGACATTCATGACAAATGTCCGCTTATCGGCTCCGATCACAGACTCGAAATACTCTTATACAGGCTTTGGTACCGCCAATCCTTATATTGTAGATCACATCTTTTGTACAGGCTTTAAGGCTTTGAAGTTCGAGACAATAGATAAAGTTTATCAGAATATCACTTATATCTCCGATCATTATCCCATCATCGGTAAATTGGAATACGTGAAGTAATGAAACGATCATCTAAAATTACAGAAACGCAATGAAAAGAATCATATATTTATTGGTAGCTGTTATCGGTCTGTTGGTTGGGTGTACACCTGATGAAGAGACATGGGTACAAGCTGGATTCACTACAGATAAGGAATCCTATGAGATTGGTGATCTGATTACCCTGACAAATACGTCGACGGCGGAGAATGCCCAGATTGCAGTTTGTAAATGGGAATTTATGGGTAAAGTCTCCTACGAACTGACTGCTCCCGAACCATTTAGCGTGGAAGAGGGCGGAGACTATCTTTTTCGTCTGACTGTCACTTCGGATCGCGGTGCGATGAAATCAGTTTTTGAAAAGACAATTAAAATAATAGATGACGGTGTCCGTCCTACGGCAGACTTCAGCTGGTTGCCCGAACGAATTGTAGCGGGAGAAGAGGTTGCTTTTACGGATCAATCGAAAGCAGCGGAAGGGTCTGAGATTGTCAAAAGAGAATGGACATTCGGTGCTATCCTCTCTACAGAGGAAAACCCGAAAATCACTTTCGGTTCGCATGGAAAAATAAACGTATCACTGACTGTGACGGACAATAAAAAAAGGAAAGATACGAAGACTGTCACAATGGATATAGCAAAGGGAGCCGGTAGTCTTGGCGTGTTATGGTCTCATTCCTACGATGAGCAGGGAGTGGTGTACGGCACTTCTCCGGCAACAAGCACAGATGGTCAGTATATATATGTTTCTTCCAGCAATTATAACCTGGTTTGTTTCACGAAACTCGGTGAACGGACTTGGGGATTTGATTGCGGACAGAACAATGAACCGAACCGAGGTTCTGACTATCAGCACCCGACTCCTACGGTGGATTCCGACGGAACGGTGTATGTGGCTGTCGGAGACAATACTACCAAGGCGGGAGCAGATGCATCCAAGTCTGCCAGTCTCTATGCTGTTAAAGGCGGTGCAGACGGTGGTACGCAGATGTGGTTTACAGCGATTGGCGCAAAATCGAGTATGCGTCCTTTCGGTGCTCCGGCTGTCACGGACCAATATGTGATGATCCTAACGAATTCGGCGCCAAGCACAGATGGAAAACATTTCCGTATTTATGATAAGGTATCCGGGGTACTTAAATATTCGGAAAAAACGTCTTCCGGAAGTTATGGTGGTTGTGTAGGATTGAAAGATGGTAGGATACTTGTTAACACGGGTCAGAGTAGTGGACGATCGTATGGTACACACATATTCTTCCCGGAAGGCAATAGCTGGAGCAAGTCGACCAATGAGCAGAATTATGCTCCAAATGACCAGCCTAATGGCAGCCAGATCGCTATTGGTGCAGATGGCAAAGCATATATCCTTTGCCTTAATTTAGGAGCCCGCATATCTACCAATGAGACAAAAGCATTAGTCTATTGCTATGATACCAAGAAGACTACCAAGGGGCAAGTTTCGACTCCAGAATGGTATACTGCCGTGAAAGGGGAAAATAAACAAACCGGTTATGGCTTGGTGGTTGATGGAAATGGGGTTGTGTATGTAGCTACTGACAAATATATTACTGCCATATCTTCTACAGGTTCCGTTTTGTGGGCAACGGAAGTAGCGGGTACTGCTTATGGCGTTCCTGCTATAGATAATGAAGGGTATATCTACTATAATGATGCAGAAAAAGGTTCCTTGGTGAAACTCGAACCGGCTACAGGAAAAGCTATCGCTTCACTCCAGCTTGGAACCGAACTGAAATCGTCGCCCACCATATCTGCTGACGGCACAATCTATGTGACCGGTATGCTGGAAGGAAAACCGACTCTATTTGCTGTTGAAGGAGCGGCGACAGGCTATGCAGCCAATGCCTGGTCGCAGATGGGCGGTAATCCGGGTAAGAGCGGATATATGTATTAGTTTTTTATCCATACAAACTTTTAGTTAGCATGTCTCTTTTTTCGTCGGAGCAGGCGTTGCCCTGCTCCGATGAGAAAAGACTGACTGTACATTTACAAAAGGCTTATAAATATAGATAAGATGAGAAAAAGGAACTTTTTAATATTACTGCTGTTGAGCGGGTTATGGCCTGTCATCGGTGTATCTGCGCAAGATGCCTGGAAAATAACTGCCGAACAGATTGAACCCTCGTCCTATTATGGAGTAACGGTAGCCAATGGTATGCTGGGATTAGTTTCTTCCCCCGATCCTTTGAAGATTTCCCGTGTCGTGTTGGGAGGACTTTATGATATCTATGGAAAGGGAAGAGTGAATAATTTCTTGCATGGCATCAATATGCTGGATACGGAATTGCAGATAAACGGAACTACGGTGAAAGCTTCCCAAATATCCGGTTATAAACAGACTTTGGATATGCGTCAGGGATTGTTTTGCGGAGAATTTGATTATCAATCGCTTGCACATATTGAATATCAATATACGGCATTACGTCATTTACCTTATTCGTGTTTACTGCGTGTGCGGATCGTTCCGAAAGAAAAGATAGAAGTAGCTGTGGCGAATATACTGACGGTGCATGAATCGTTGCGTAGTCCGCAGGAGTCTTTCAACCGCATCTTCAATGGAAAAACAGCGATTGATTTCTGCACATCAATCGCAAAATCTCCGACCCGGGAACTTGAAATCGGTGCTTGTTCATCGTTTGTTTTCGACGATTCTTTTCCCCGTCCGGAAGTATGCCATCGGAGTGCACGCGGAGTCGGGGTACATACACAAGAATTTACGGTCCGTTTGCAGGCAGGCCAGCCTTACACTTTTTCGATTGTCGGGACGACACTTTCCGCTGCTACTCATGCTGACGTCAAGAATGAAGTGGAACGGTTGACGGCATTTGCAGCAGTAGAGGGTGTTGAACGATTATGGAGCAAACATATCGCTGCATGGGACAAGCTTTGGGAAAGCGATATTGTGATTGAGGGTGATCTTCAGTCGCAACAAGACATTCACAGTATGCTTTATCACACGTATGCTTTTGTGCGGGAAGGTTCGGGATTATCCTGTTCTCCGATGGGGCTTTCGGGCTTCGGTTACAACGGGCATGTATTCTGGGATGCTGACACGTGGATTTTTCCGGCTTTATTATTGCTGCATCCCGAATTGGCGGAATCAATGATAGAGTACCGCTATCAGCGTTTGGATGCAGCCAGGCATAACGCTTTCATGCATGGGTATAAAGGAGCCATGTACCCGTGGGAAAGTAGTGGTAAAGGAAACGAAGATAATACAGTTACCAACATTTACGGCCCTTTTGAAAATCATATTACGGGAGATGTAGCTATGGCAGCCTGGCAATATTATGCTGTGACGCAGGATTTGGAATGGCTTCGTCAAAAGGGATTTCCCATTCTTAGTGCTGCTGCCGAATACTGGGTAAGCCGTTCGGAACCGAATGAAGCGGGAGAGTATGAAATCAGGAATGTAATAGGAGCGGATGAATGGAATCAGAACCCTCAAGGAGGAAAGAACGTGAACAATAATGCTTATACAAACGGCGTTGCGAAATCCACTCTGGAAGCTGCCTGTAAGGCTGCCAAACTGTTGAATGTAAAATCAGACCCTATGTGGACGACTGTGGCAGAGAAACTTCGTTTCCGGAAACTAGCCAATGGAGTAACGGCAGAGCATGATACGTATGATGGAGCTATAACCAAACAAGCGGATGTCTGCCTGTTGGCTTTCCCGTTAAAACTTGTTACGGATAAAGAACAGATCTGGAGGGATTTGGAATACTATCTACAGACTGTTCCGAGAAAGAAGACACCTGCCATGTCGAAGTCTATCTACTCTATTTTGTTTACCCGTTTGGGAGACCGTGAACGTGCATGGCATTACTTTAGAGATTCCTATCTTCCCAATCTGAATCCGCCCTTCCGGGTTATAGCCGAGTTTGACGGTGGTACAAATCCTTATTTTCTGACAGGGGCAGGTGGTGTATTACAGTCCGTATTGATGGGATTCGGTGGATTGGATATTACGGATAAGGGAATTGTTGCCGGAAAAGGAGCAATCCCTGATGCATGGAAATCTTTGACTCTGAAAGGAATAGGAAAAGAGAAAAAGAACTATATCATTAAATGAATTGACGGGATATGAGATTTCTTGTTTTGCTCAAAAGAGTTCGGATACCTTTTATTTAAGTTCGTTTATTTATTGCTTTTTTATTTGTTACTCTTTGATTATTATTCTGCGCCATTATGCTTTTTACAATACAAATGCCGCTATTTCAGATGACAGAGCAATAGTCTTGTCTTTCTAAAGATATATCTGCAACTAAAATAACCCATATTTTGTTGTCTTTATACAGTATTGAGTTTTTAGCGAATAAATATATAAATAATGATGAAGATGACAAAGAACTTATTGTTAGGGATTGCTGCCGTATGTGGCAGCACTTTTCAGGCTGTAGCTTGTACGGGAATCTCGCTGACGTCCCGTGACGGCAGTTATGTGCAAGCCCGTACGATTGAATGGGCGCGCGGTGTGTTGCAAAGCGAGTATGTGATTATTCCACGTGGTCAACAGCTCACGTCATTCACTCCTACGGGTGTCAATGGACTAACGTTTACGGCAAAATATGGAGTGGTCGGTCTGGCTGTTGTACAAAAAGAGTTTATTGCCGAAGGAATCAATGAGGCAGGACTTTCGGCTGGACTATTTTTCTTTCCTCATTATGGGGGATATGAAACGTATGATGCTGCACAGAACCAGCGGACACTGGCAGACCTTCAAGTGACGGAGTGGCTGTTGTCGCAGTTTTCCACTATTGACGAGGTGAAGGCAGCCCTTTCTTCTGTACGTGTTGTAGGACTGGAAAAGACAGCGGTAGTACATTGGCGTATCGGTGAACCGTCGGGGCGTCAGGTTGTATTGGAAATTGTAGGTGGCGTACCGCATTTTTATGAGAATACAGTAGGAGTGTTGACGAATGCCCCCGGTTTTGAATGGCAACTTACAAATTTGAACAACTACGTCAATCTTCATCCGGGTGACGCTTCCGTGCAAAAATTGAGCGGTATTACGTTGCAACCTACTGGTGGCAACTCCGGTTTTCTCGGCATTCCGGGTGATGCCACGCCTCCTTCGCGGTTTGTGCGTGCGGCCTTTTACCGGGGGACAGCTCCGCAACGTGCCACAGGCTTTGATACCGTGCAGCAATGTTTCCACTTGCTTAATAATTTTGATATTCCTATTGGTATAGAACATTCACAGGGTGATATTCCGGATATTCCCAGTGCTACGCAATGGACCTCAGCTATCGACCTCACGAACCGGAAGGTTTATTATAAAACAGCTTATAACAATTCGATACGTTGCATTGACTTAAAAGCTATTGATTTCTCAAAGGTAAAATATCAATCACAACCGTTGGATAAGATACAGGAGCAGCCGGTTGAAATGGTTAAGATTCCCCGGTAAAATATGGAACGGTATGGAGGTGCTCTTGTATAATAGTTGCTCGCATTAAGAATGCTCTCAAATAAATGTTGGTGACGTTTTACCCTCACACCCTCACCCTTTGTGCTCAATCCATTTATTCATCGGGGTTACAGGCGTGAGGGTAAAGGTGAGAGTAGGTGAGGGTAACTTTTTACTCTCACTCTGTCTCGTCCTGATTTGAGTTGACCAATCTTATTCCGTTTTTACACTAACTTCTTTATTATTACCATAATATCCACTTCCCGGCACATAAATCGGCTGCATGGTTCCACCCATATTTTTCAGTTTACCCTCGTCGCGCAGGCGCCGGATATGTCGCATGGCTGTACTTCTTGCCATTCCGCAAAGATATTGGAAGTCATGTCTTCGCATAAATGGATGAGTACGGAAGTACTTAGTCAGTTGCAGGTCAATTTCTTCGTTTGTCAGTTGGGTGAAATCCAGTCCTCCTTTGAGGCTTTTCACTTTAAGCACACCGAACTCGTTTTTCAATGTTTGGTCAGCGCGAAACTGAATTGCTTTCAGTTTCACTTTAGTTGCTTTCCGTTTGGTACTTATCGTTACGGGTTCCGTAGTGGTCAGGCACGGATGGAAATAACCGATGCCGTTCAGATGAACTTGGCGTCCTTCCGCCAATTCCTGTCCCATGATGTGCGAAAGCGCATCAAGTACGGCTGTGACGTCTGTTTCTGTCAGTGAACAACGTTCTTGAATACGTCGGCGCAGTACGTCGGTCCCTGTGGAACCGTTGTATTTGATGCGCGGATGCAGGGTGTTTCCGTTTTCTCCCTGCTGTTTGTTTGAAGGCTTCGGGTCTTCATACCAATCGAATAATATTGCCATAGCTCTATATTTGTTTTAAATGAACTCTTCTTGTTATGTATTCTCTTAGATAGTAATACATTAATGCTTAATGTTTCTTTTGTTAAACTCTAATGATTTGCAAGGGCTCACCCATGTGAATAAGGCTGTTTACGTCTGTAGACGTTTTTATTTACAATTGATAGCCTGTTTGTTCACACGGGTGAGCCCTTGACAACTACTAAGCAAAGATACATAAATAATAAGGCAAATGCAAATAATATGCAGGTATTTATCGGATAAAATGCTTGTTTACCGGAGGATAAAAGCGTATCTTTACAGGAATTAAATATGTAGATGTGATTGTAGAAAAAATAGACAAAAATAGGATGAAAGTTACTTTAATCAGACAAGACAACGGGAGCGGAAAAGAAACTCTTAGCATTTGTGAGACAGGCACACTATTCGACAAAATGAAGACGGAAACTAAAGCGGGACATATCACGGCTTTGCGGGAGATTATACCGTTGCTGGAAGGTACGTATGCCCGATACGAACATATTGATAAATTGCCATACATTTATTCTGCTGTGGAATATACCCGTACCAAAGAGGGCGAACGGAAAATGAAGCAGTACAACGGTTTGGTACAGTTGGAAGTGAGCCGGTTGGCCGGTGGCTCGGAAGCGGAGTTTGTGAAACGGCAAGCGGCACTTCTGCCACAGACTTTTGCCGCTTTTTGTGGCTCCAGCGGGCGTAGCGTGAAAATATGGGTGCGTTTCGCTTTGCCGGATGACGGAGGGTTGCCGGTCAAGGAAGCGGAGGCGGAATTATTTCATGTTCATGCTTATTGGCTGGCTGTGAAATGTTATCAGCCGATGTTGCCTTTCGATATTGATTTGAAAGAACCTGTTTTGGCACAGAGATGCCGTATGACGCTGGACGAATCTCCTTATTATAATCCGGATGCGGTGCCGTTCTGCCTGGAACAACCGCTTACGATGCTGGGAGAAGAGACTTTCCGCCAGCGGAAACAGGGAGAGAAAAATCCGTTATTACGGTTGCAGCCGGGATATGAGTCGGCGCAAACATTCACGAAGATTTATGAAGCGGCCTTGAACAGGGCACTTCAGGAAATGGAGGATTGGAAACGTGGGGACGACTTGCAGCCTTTATTGGTTCGCCTTGCCGAGCATTGTTTCAAAGCGGGGCTTCCCGAAGAGGAAGCGATACGACAGACGATGATTCATTATTATCGCGAGGAAGAAGAGCAGGTGATCCGTTCGATACTGCATAATCTTTATCAGGAGTGTAAGGGATTCGGCAAGAAAAGCAGTATCAATAAAGAGCAGGAGACGGCTTTTCTGTTGGAAGAGTTTATGAAACGTCGGTATGAATTCCGTTACAATACGGTGCAGGACGATTTGGAATATCGGCAACGCGATTCTGTTCACTTTTGCTTTAAGCCGGTGGATAAACGGGTGCGCAACAGTATTGCGATCAATGCTTTGAAGGAAGGCATCAGTGCGTGGGACCGTGATGTGGATCGTTTTCTGAATTCGGAATGTGTTCCTTTGTATAATCCTGTGGAGGAATATCTTTATGAGACAGGTCGCTGGGACGGGAAGGATCGTATCCGTGCATTGGCTGGTCTGGTGCCTTGTGATAATCCGCATTGGCAGGAATTATTTTACCGCTGGTTTCTTAGTATGGTGGCGCATTGGAGGGGAGTCGATCGGCAGCATGGTAATAATACTTCGCCTTTGCTGGTTGGTTCGCAGGGGTATCGTAAGTCTACATTCTGTCGCATTATTCTGCCGCCGGAGTTGCGTTTCGGCTATACGGACAGTATTGATTTTAAAAGTAAACAGGAGGCGGAACGCTATTTGGGACGTTTTTTTCTGATAAATATTGATGAGTTCGATCAGATTAATGTCAGTCAGCAGGGGTTCTTGAAGCATTTGTTGCAGAAGCCTGTGGCGAATCTGCGCAAACCATACGGTAATACGATTCGGGAAATGAGGCGTTATGCTTCTTTTATCGGTACCAGCAATCAGAAAGATTTGCTTACTGATCCTAGCGGTAGCCGCCGTTTTATTTGCATTGAGGTGACGGCTCCTATTAATACGAATGTTACGATTAATTACAAGCAGCTTTATGCTCAAGCGATGGAGGCTATTTATAAAGGTGAACGTTATTGGCTGAATGATGAGGATGAAAACATATTAAAACAGACTAACCGTGAGTTTGAACAGGCGAGTCCGCTGGAACAGCTGTTCCACTGCTATCTTAATCCCGTAGAAGAGGAAATGGAAGGCGAATGGCTGACTGCCATGCAGATTTTGAGTTATTTACAGACGAAAACACGGGATAAACTGGCTATTAATAAGGTAGGACAGTTTGGGCGTGCACTTCAAAAACTGAATATTCCTTGTCGTAAGTCTCGTAAAGGGACGCTTTATCATTTGATGAAAGTGAAGTAATTGATAAAGGTGGTGTGAAAGGGGGCTTTGTCAACCCAATCAGGACGAGACAGGGTGAGGGCAAAAAGTTACCCTCACCTACCCTCACTCTTACCCTCATCACTGAAAGGATGATGAATAGGGGGATGCAGGGAAAGTGTGAGGGTGTGAGAGTAAATCATGTATAAAAAATAATTGGATATTGAATCGGATGGTAAAGAATTGTGTGGCGGTCGGCAGTCCTTGCCGGGTGATAAAGTATATTGAGAACGATTGATTGTATGGAGGAGTGGGAGGGGGATTGTCTTTTCTACGTAAAAACAGCAATTTTCGGGTCGTTTATCAGTGATGCGTGTAGTAATTTTGCGGCATTGGAAATGAGAGTGCGAGTGTAAAAACGAAAATATTATTAGCTGTTATTTCAACTGTAAATATAATAAACGTATCTTTGGAAGTATGGAAGATAAAACGAATGTAATTAAGATACAGCGTTATCATTCTCCTTGTGGTGATTTGATGCTTGGCTCGTTTGAGGATAAGCTTTGTCTTTGTGACTGGGCGGCTGAAAGTCATAGGGATATCGTAGACAGGAGATTGCGGAAAGTGCTGAAAGCTGGTTATGAGAAAAGTACATCAGATGTGATACTGGAGGCGATGAGCCAGTTGGATGAATATTTCAATGGCGAGCGGACTGTGTTTGAGGTGCCTTTGCTTTTTGTTGGTACGGAGTTTCAGAAGAGTGTATGGTATAAGTTGTTGGAGATTCCATACGGTTCGACTGTGTCATACGGTGAGCTGGCAAAACAACTCGATTTGCCGAAAGCTGTCCGTGCTGTTGCTGCAGCTAATGGGGCGAACGCTATTTCTATTTTTGCTCCGTGCCATCGTGTCATCGGTAGTAACCGCACGCTTGTTGGGTATGGAGGCGGATTGCCTGCCAAAAAGCGGTTGCTGGATTTGGAATTAAATGGCAAACCTCTGTTATGAATGAGCAAAAGATGCTTGACTATGCATGCATTGCGCAGGCAATCGGGTATATAAGGGAGAATTTTAAAAGGCAACCGGGATTGGATGAGATTGCCGGGGAAGTGGCGTTGAGTACGGCGCATTTCCAACGTATGTTTACGGAGTGGGCGGGAGTTAGTCCTAAGAAGTTCTTGCAATATACCAGTATTGAATATGCCAAGAGAATCTTGAATGAAACTCATGCGTCTTTATTCGATGCGGCACAGGAAACAGGGCTTTCCGGTACGGGCAGATTGTATGACTTGTTTGTAAATATAGAAGGGATGACGCCGGGCGAATATAAAAACGGAGGTGAAAGTCTTTCTATCAATTACAGTTTTGCCAAAAGTCCTTTCGGTGAAATCTTCATTGCGTCTACCGATAAAGGTATTTGTTGTATGGAGTTTGCAGACGATCATGACGCGGCTTTTAACTCTTTACGGAAGAAGTTTCCTAATGCAAAGTTTACCTCGATTGTGGATGAAGTGCAGCAAAATGCTTTATTTATCTTCACGCAGGACTGGAGTAAACTCAAAGAAATAAAATTGCATCTGAAAGGTACCGACTTTCAACTAAAGGTATGGGAAACCTTACTGAAAATTCCTGTCGGTGGCTTGACTACTTACGGAGATATAGCCGTAGGAATCAATAATCCGAGAGCTTGCCGGGCTGTTGGAACGGCTGTCGGTGAGAATCCCGTAGCTTTCCTTATTCCGTGTCATCGGGTCATTCGTGCTTCCGGTGAGTTGGGAAATTACCATTGGGGAGAGATTCGCAAGACTGCAATGATTGGTTGGGAGGCTGCAAAAGGTGAGGTAAAGAGGGGATTATAGGAAAGAATGAAGGTGATTTTAGTTCACATTCTTTTTAGTGCAATGCTGTTTCTTATATTATTAATATATAACTAGGGATATTCCTAAAATAATAAAATTTAAGGCAACTAATTCATTGCGAGTTAGTTGCCTTTTTTGTATCTTTAAGCATTCCCCCCAAAAAACGGTTTGACGGCCAAAACGGGGGTAATTAAAAATAAAAACACATGGTAAAGATACAAAAAATCTCAGAAATCGAACCTTGTTTAGGTTTTACCGAGTTCGATATGCTTAAAAAATATCGTCAAAGTTTTGCAACGAGTGAATTAGGTCGCCTCCATTCTCTGTTCCCTTTCTCGGAACTGGCCCGACAAATGCATTTGAAGTCCTCTCCT
>NZ_GG774815.1:114460-134901 GCF_000163675.1 Bacteroides sp. D22
ATTTTCTTTGGGATACATACAGCCAATGCGGTATGTATGATAGAAAAGGTCGAAAAGAAAAAAAGAAAGGCAGCATAATCTAACTAAAATAACAGGAAAAACAGGAGAGGTTTTAACTTCCCCTAAAAAAGACATGTACATAATGCATGGGTGGGAAGGAAAAAATAAGAATATGTAAACAATATTCTACAAAAAAGATAGAAGACTGGGAGAGTTGAACGAAAAAATCAAGAGAAAAGCTCACGTAAAGCAAAGCTTTTCTCTTGATTTTTTAGAAAGAGGAACATTTACTGAATATCCCTAACTAATTTGATTATGAAATTATTGGTATTCCTTGCTAAAGGGTTTGAAACGATTGAGTTTAGTGCTTTTATAGATGTTATGGGATGGGCAAAGACGGATTTTGATTGTAAAATAGATGTTGTGACCTGTGGCTTGAATCAAAAAGTGATTAGTTCTTTCAATGTTCCTGTTTTGGTGGATAAAGTCATGGATGAAGTGTCTGCAGATGAATATGACGCGCTTGCGATACCCGGCGGATTTGAAGAATTCGGATTCTATGAGGAGGCATATAATGAACAACTTCTGGAATTGATACGACTGTTTGACTCACAAAAGAAATGGATCGCAACAGTCTGCGTGGGAGCTTTGCCTGTTGGGAAAAGTGGAGTGTTGAACGGTCGGAAAGCAACAACTTATCATCTTAGAGGTGCTCATAAACAGAAAGTGCTTCAGGGATTTGGAGCAACTATCGTAAATTCTCCCATCGTGGTGGATGATAATATCATAACTTCTTATTGTCCTCAAACATCATACGGGGTTGCATTGCTTTTATTAGAGAAGTTGACCTCTCATAAAGAAATGGTTTTAGTGAAAGATGCTATGGGATTTTAATAAGTTGCATTTAAGCACTGCACTCGGTTTTGAGTTCGCTATGGATGATGCTTCTCACTGCTTTTTCATGTTTGAATAAATAATAATAAGTGCTTGCGGTAAGAAAAGCCAGAAACCGGATATTGGTTCGACTATGCAACCGATTATGGTGAACAGTAGAATGAAGTAACCTAAAAATAAAGGTGCCGGTTTTTGTTCTTTTCTGATATAGTATTGAAGTGTCTCTCCCCAAAGAATAAGTATTATTCCGCAGATTAGGAACCAGAAAGCAAAGCCCAGGTTATGATTTTCTCCAATAGAGTCTATTAATCCATTGTTAAGCATTTCCGTAAAAGCTTCTTTTCCAAGAAATAACGCATAAATGGTATGAATGACTCCTGTTGCTGTTAAAAGTGTTCCACTATATTTCCAAAGTTTCATGTTCTTGCCTTTTTAGTATTTTATTGGGATGTACACTTCTACAGAATTTGAAATTTAATCCGTTTTAACATATCATCCGGTTCTTAATAAGTTGCTCGATAACGCAAATATAAGTAATCATGTACGATTCCCAACGTATGATTTCGACATTTGTGTTTGTTTTAGATTCTTTATACTTGGTCATTCGTTTTCTTGTTGTGATATCTGTGGACATGAGTTGCTTTATAAATATCCTTTAGTTCTTCTTTATTGTATTGAAAATTATATCTTTGTATTTCAGATAGTTGGATTTATGGAGTTTATAAAAGAGGCTGGCGTCTCACCACAAAAAAGTATGGATATTAAGAATGATAAGATCACAATAAAGCCTTTGCGTGATAAGGATGTAGACATTTTCAGTAAATGGTTGGCTAAAGAATATATTTATAAATGGTTCTGCCCTGACGGAGAAGAACATAAAATGGCTTGGTTGGATGAGGTAAATAATAGAAATACCCAATATCATTATATGAAACATTTCATTGTTTATTATAATGATAAAGCCATTGGCTTTTGTTTATACTTGGATTGTTATTTTGAAAAAGAATATATACCGGAACATTACGGAAAAACTGTCGATGAGAAAGAGACAGTCTTTGAAATAGGTTATCTCATAGGCGAAGAGGAATATTTGGGTAAGGGCATCGGGAAGATTATTGTAAAGAAGCTGATCGGGGAAATTGCCGAAATAGGAGGGAAAGAGATATTGGCTGACCCTGATGAGGCTAATGTTTTATCCATAAGAACATTGTTAAGTAATGGATTCGTAAAAGTAAAAGATTGCGATTATAGGTATTGTCTTAAATAGATAAGAAAACTTCTTTTGAAAGAAGTTTTCTTATACGGCCATTCTATTTATTATTTGAATACAAAGTTGCTCAATAGATAACTCAAGAAGTTACCATAAATGATTATCTTTTATCTGACTTGTAAACTCATTTATAGCATCATATCTCAGCTTCGAAACGGAAGAATTTACTTTCGCTATTTTCTTCGTCAAAAATCTTTCGATGAAATTCATTTTGTCAAACTGAAACTCGCCACCTAAAATGGCTTTGGGAATCGATAATCTCTGCAAGAACTCCGGGAAAGCCTTATTCATTTCTTCCGCTTCTTGCTCTTCGTTCATACAACAGATGAATAACCCTATTACTTTTTGCTCTAATAACAGTTGATTATTGTGACAGAATTGAGTAATTTTTCGGTTTGGAGAGCCCGCATAAATGGCTGTTCCGAGAATTATTCGATCGTAAGTTCGAATATCAGGTCTCGGACACTCTTTTAATGAGATGTAGTCAACTTTATTAGTCAACTTTTCTCCGATAAGGTGTGTTACTCGCTCGGTAGTTCCATGTTTTGAATAATATATGATAGCTGTTTTCATTTTCAACAGGCATAAGCGGTTTTAAATAGCCACTAATAAGTGACATGGTTATCCTTTGTAAAGGTAGAGACTTTATTCTGACTAGCAAACAGTTTTCGATATAATTAATCTATATCTTGTTTTTCTCATATTTGAAAAGTATGTTCCCCATCTCAAAACGAGATAGGGAGCATTTCTTAATATATAATTAATGTACAGGTGCCAAGATTGATTCCATAATACCTGTACATATTGAAATTCCTACTTAATATCCCGGATTTTGATACTCGCTGCCATTGGTGATTGTTGCAGTAAATGTAGTTGAAATGGGACGTAATGCATAATTCGGGTGAAAGAATTGTGCTAAGTCCGGATGAGTATTCTCCAGATACTCCGAGTTCTTAAACATTCCTGTCCGTTTCAAGTCGTAGAAGCGGCAATATTCTCCGCAAAGTTCACGGCCTCTTTCATCTAAGATATCACGCACCGTAATACTCCCTGTAAGCGGATTTGCTCCGGCACGTTCACGAACCTTGTTGATATAACCGGCTGCATTCGCACCACCATTCAGGTAAATATCAGCTTCTGCCGCAATCAAATAAACTTCTGCCATGCGCATGATAAACGTTGCATTCAGATTACCGTTTCTCTGTTTGGAAGCATTGGCTACATAATAATTGCTGCTGTTATGCTTATTCAGTGATGGATAATAGTAGCGGAATTGGTTCTCATTTGTGCCGTCATTTTTGTAATTGCCAGTGACGTTTGTATAAGCATAATTCATGTTCACATTATTATTGTCATCACTATATACATGATGATAATCAATTAGCAAATAATCAGAAATGTGTTCTTTTTGTTTCTCTGTCGCATAATCGATGTCCTGCGGCATGATGAATTTAATGGCTAAATCACCTTTATTCAGAGCTTTGCCAATGACGGTTTCTTCCTTGTCATACATGTGGACGGCACTTTCATCCCACGTGTAATTCTTGTTCGCGTTCCACTCTGTAGTGAACGATTCATGAAATCTGGGGTCCAATGTTCCGTCTTTCTGTACATATAAACTCAATAAATGCTGTGTGGGCATAAAGATACCGGTAATTGAGCCTTCCCAAGTAAGGCGTGTTTCCTGATTGTCTTCACGTGCACCGAATTTATTGATATTGCATAAGAAGTATTCGTCGTTGCGGTTCAACTTGTAGTTTCCGTTGCTTGATCCGTGACCGTCTGCTCCTGCATACCAGCGATGTTTCCAGAGAGCTTCCTTGTTTTCCCAGTTATTGCTCTCTTTAAACACTTCGCTATACGATGGATACATATACGTATTGTATTTTCCACCGCCAGTTTCGCAATCGGTAATCAATTTCTTGGCTGTATCCAGAGCTTCCTGCAAATATTCGGTGCTTCCATATTCGTACGTCTGCAAGCAGGCTTTAGCCAGAAAACCGAGAGCGGCTTTCTTCGTCGGGGTGGTAGTAGTTGCATGCGTACCTGTTGGCAACCATTCGGATGCGAATCTTAAATCGGGCAGGATTACTTCCTGGTAGATAGTCATCGGATCGGTACGGGTGGGTGAGTAAGTCAGTGTTTCCGCTGTTATCGGTTCTGTGAGCATCGTCACTGCTCCGAATTGTTCCACAGCATTGAAATAATAGACAGCTCTAAGAAAACGGGCTTCCGCAATCTTGGCATTCCGCTCCTCTTCCGTGGTGTAAGGAGGTTTGTCTCCTAATGCGATAGCTTCGTTACAGGCTCCCACACCGTCGTATGTCCCGTTCCACCAATTATTGGTGTAAGTCGTATTGGGTGATGTTCCTGCGAAAAACCAGAACCACTGTGTGTAACTTGTTGATTCGTTGGCTTTATACGTCCAAAGATCGGTGTCGCCTTCAGTCAGTGACATCCAGTCCGCAGAACCGTAGTAAAACCTTTCCATAGCAAAATAACACTGGTTAATCAGGGTTTCATATCCATCGATGGAAGTAGCCAAAGCCTCTTTGGTAAATGCGCCCGGGTTGTATTCCTCCAAGGTGCAGGAATGTAGAGATAAGGCCGAGAACAGCACACTGCAAAATATGAATTTTATATATATCCTTTTCATGATTATAATCTTTTGTTAGAATGTCAAATTAACGCCAAAAACAAATTGCCGGTAGGTAGGAAATGCATCCGAACCGTTGGTTTCGGGATCAGTATCTTTCAACTGCTTATCTTTTACAAAGATGAACGGATTGTAGGCTGTGGCATAAATACGGCATTTCTCCATTAAAACTTTGCGGGAAATATTGACGGGTAGTGTATATCCCAGCGTGATATTTTTAATCTTAATGAAGGAGCCGTCGCGCACTCTTAATGAAGGATATACGGTTTTTTGTTCGTCTCCCGTTCCGGGACGGGGGAAATAGGCTCCTTGATTATCCTCTGTCCAGTAGTCTACGCCTGCCAGTTGATTCTTGGTTACGCTCTGTTCGGCGGTATAATAACCGAGCAGGTCACTGTTGATTGTCTGTCCGTAACGCGCCATGGCAAAGACGGATAAATCAAAATTCTTGTAGGTGAAGGAATTGCTGAATCCGATGATCCAGTCCGGATTGGAATGTCCTAGAATTTGCCGGTCTTCCGTACTGTATTTATGCATACCTCCATCACCTTTCTGGTCTAAGGTTTCTATCTTGATGAAGCCGGGTTTTACGCCGTAGGCATCCAATGTTTCCTGTGGAGTATCGGTTCCCCAGATTCCGGTATATTTATATCCGTAAATAGCTTTAATCGGTTCACCGACAAACAGGTTTTCGGCGATCAGATCACCGTCAGGCAGATCGTCTATTTGTTCCTTGTTCCAGGTGACGGATAAAGTGGTGTTCCAGGTGAAATCTTTATGCCGTATGTTGTGCGAAGTGATCGTTGCTTCCACACCTTGGTTACTGGTCTGGGCGATGTTCTGCCAGATGGCCAGAGGCGATCCCCATCCGGTCAGACCGCTGGTGATGGGCAATGTACGTTTGAATAATAATCCTTTGGTGGTTGTCTTGAACCATTCTACTGATCCGTCAATGCGACCGTTCAGGATGCCGAAATCCAACCCCACATTCCAGTTGTATGACTTCTCCCAGCCGAGATCGGAACTACCGTAAGTACCGGAGTATTGCGTGAAAGGAACAATCTTCCCATTAATGGAAATTCCCGAAGCGGTATATACGTATGCTTGTGTTGTGGTGCTGTATGCGGTGGTTCCTCCCGAGTTACCCGTGATGCCGTAGCTCACTCTCAACTTCAGGTTGTCTAGCCAACTACGTGTCTTTTCCATAAATGCCTCGTCTGATATTCTCCACGCCAGTGCGCCTGCGGGGAAAGCATCCCATTTATGTCCGGTGGAGAATTGTGAAACACCGTCCCACCGCGTAGAGAAATTAAATAGGTATTTGCCTTTGTATGAATAGTTCAGACGGAAGGCAAAAGACATTTTCTGCGTCTGTGCGAAGTCGGATTCTACATGTTGGGAAGTGCCCGATGTCAGTCGCCAGAAAGACCATTGATCTACCATCTGACCGCTGGCGGCAGCCATGCTACTTTCCGACTGGTTCTTATTCCAGGAAGTAATCAGTGAACCTCCCAGATTATGGTCTTTGGCGATGGTTGTGTTGTATGCGAGAATATTTTCCCAAGTGTAATTCCAGGCATTGTTGTTGGTGATGGAAGCATGCGGTGAACCTGCATAAGACGGACGGTTGGCATTGCACTTCTCTCCCCAGTATTGCCCGCGGCGTGAGTGGTTCAACGTACCATTGACACGACTGGTAAAAGTCAGGTCTTTGACGGGAGTTAGTTCGACATAGCCGCTCATATTCAGGTAGGTAGAACGTGTGTTGTCTACATACTGGTTCTCTATAAAATCACTCATCGGGGAATATTGTCCTGTGATGTATTCGTGATTGATCTCCCCTTTTTCGGTATAAGCATCACCCAGCGGGATGGCGGAGAGAGATTTGGTGAATGTGTTTTTCACGCCGGAGTTCAAGTCCCGGTAGACTAAATTGGAGGTAAAGCCCACCTTTGCCCATGAAAATATCTGCTGATCCAGATTGAGGCGTAACGAATATCTGTTCAGATTCTCGTTATTAAGTAAACCTTCCTCCCGGTTGTAGGAAGTCGAAGCAAATAATTTTGTCTTTTCAGTGCCACTGCTGACCGAAAGACTGTATTTCTGTGTGGTAGCCGTGTTGCCCGACACTTCATCTATCCAGTCTATCCATTTGCCGTCGTTGTATGCATCTATAAAATCCTGTTTCCCCAGTAGAGCGGACATATCGGTAGGATAGTCACCGTTTTTATATTTATAGGCTTCTTGCTGGTAGGTGACCCATTCATCCCGCGTCATCCCATGTCTGTAGTTGGGTGAACCGCTGAATCCGTAATAAGCATCGAAGTTTACGGTCGCTTTTCCCTCTTTTCCTCTTTTGGTGGTGATGATGACAACGCCGTTTGCTCCTGCGGAACCATAAATGGCGGTGGAAGAAGCATCTTTCAACACATCTACACTCTCGATGTCCGACGGGCTGACTTGGCTATAACTGCCGGGGATTCCATCGATAATAAACAATGGTTCATTGCTACCATAAATAGATCGTGAACCACGTAACAGGATAGTGACATCACCTCCTACCTGTCCCGAAGTTTTGGTGATATCCATTCCGGGTATCTTGCCTTGAAGGGCTTCCATCACATTATTGGTAGGAGCGGCCAGTACTTCTGCACTTTTGACGGAGGTTACCGCCCCCGTCAAATCCCGTTTTTTGACCGATCCGTATCCTACCACCACTACTTCATCAATCAGTCTGGCATTTTCCGTCAGTATGATTTCCAGCTTGTTCTTGTTGCGTGTATTGACTTCCTGCTCCGTGTATCCCATATAAGATACCTTTAATACTGCATTGGGCGCTACGCGCAGTGTGAACAGTCCGTCTACATTCGTAATCGTCCCGTTGCTGGTACCTTTTTCAACGATATTCGCTCCGATAATCGTCTCTCCTTGAGAGTTTTTCACTATACCCGAGATCGTTCTGCTCTGTTGGCAATAAGCTCGTGTTGATCCAAGTATCGATAATGAACCTATTAATAGGAATAATAGGTAAAAATTCATTCTATAAGCAGTCTTTAGGGGATTATTCTCCCCTATGTTTGTTTTATCAGAAAATGATTTCATGCTTTTTGTTTAATTGTATGTTTACTAATTTGTTTTTGGATAGCTAAATTTCAGGATGATTTAAAGCTATGTTTCGACTGTAATGACTTTACTTACCCCATAGGCTATTAGATTTTATTGGTTAAATGATGATTGTTCAGAATGTCAATGCCAATTGAACATTATTCTGTTACTGTTTTGAATGTGGCGCCACGATTCATGTCAGTAAAAAAACTGACAGGGCAAAATTATGCATATAGAACTGGGGATTGAAAAAAATAAAGTTGACTTTTATCAGGACAGAGTTGTTTCTTACTACCTGTTGTATATTTGATTTTATAAGGTAATATTGTTGTTGATTAAATCTTTACCCGTCGTAAACTTTACAGTAGTAAAGTTTTAGAAGTAGATAAAAATGATAAAGACCGGGATAAAATAGATCTAATTAGGTTATATTCAAAAGAGAAACAGATAGAAAGCTGTCTTTTTCAAAGGGTGATATGTAGTTGCGAATTTTATTTTCATTATCTTTGTCTCAATGTATTTACTAAAGCAACAATGATATGGATATTAAAGTAAAAGACAAGGTGAATCAAAGGCATGTCGGTCGCAATCTGCAAAGAATCCGTGTGTATCTGGGTATGAAACAGGAAGCGTTGGCTTCTGATCTGGGTGTTAGTCAACAGGAGATTTCGAAAATAGAGAAACAAGATGAGATAGAAGACGGACTGTTGACAAAAATAGCTGAAGTCTTGGGAATATCTACTGATGTCATCAAGGATTTTGATGTTGAAAAAGCCATTTGTAATATTAATAACTATAAAGATGCCACGATTTCTCCGGGAGCAACAGCAACTGTTTATGCAGCTCATACGCAACAGATTAATCCTCTTGAAAAGGTGGTTGAACTGTATGAGCGCTTGTTGAAAAGTGAACAGGAGAAAATAGAGATTCTAAGAGAGTGCATAAAGCAGGGCAAATAATCAACAGACTGGAATATGGAAACGGAAAAGTACACAAATACGATTCATCTGGGAAGAAAAATTGAACGGGTGCGTCGGCTTCGGGGAATGACTCAAGCGGAACTCGGTGATCTGTTAGGTATAACGAAACAGGCTGTTTCAAAAATAGAACAAACAGAGAAGTTTGACGATGAACGATTAGGCGAGATTGCTTCAGCATTAGGCGTTACTGTAGATGGCCTGAAGAATTTTAATGAAGAGACAATCTTGTATAATACGAATAACTTCTACGAGAATTGCGGTGTTAAAAGTGCTGTCAGTAATACAGGTAATAATCAGACCTTTAATAGTTTTCCTGTTGAACAGGTAATTGAGATTTTCGAAAAGCTGTTGGATAAACAAAAGGAGCAATTTGAAACTTTAAAAAAAGAGAAGAAATAAATATCTCCAAGATATTGAATTTTATCAGTCGTAATTATACTCCTGATGCAATGATAGCTGAATTGATTTCTTCAAAAAATAAGGAAATAGATTGGTTGAAAGAAGAAATTAAGTTTTTAAGAGGGGAAAATGAAAAATTGCTGCTGATTGTGGGTGAAAAGATATGAGATGATGTTATCATAATTATGTGATACACTTCTGTCTGTTGTTTATATGGGTAGTTATCACCTTTATGTTGTAAGCATAACTAAGATCTGATTGAGACTTTATAAATAATATTTTTTACTGTAAATGTTGAGGTATCCAAACTCTTTTTAATTCAAGGAGTTTGGATGCTATTTTTAAGTTTACTGCATTATGGTGTAGTATTCATAATACAAAAGCAAATATTTCGGGTGACAAGATGATATCTTTTATCTTTTTCTTTGAAAAAAAATATCACAAACTTTTATTTGAAGACTAATTTAGTTATTCTGCGTTCTTATTACTTTTTGTATCATTAGTATGATCCATACAGATATAACAAAGGGAGCGGTTAAGGTAGTGATACCCAAACTCATTCCTAGAATCTGTAATACGGTGGACAGTAAGACAGAGCATCCTGCCCATACGCCACTTTTCCAGCCCGTTCCTCCTAAAGCTATTGCACATAATACCCCATTATAGCCCATTAATCCGGCATTTAAGTCTGTAGCATCCACTTCAAGTAAAATGGCTAGGGGAATAGGAAGAAGTGCTCCCAAGATAGTATAGAGACTTGCCTTTCGAGAATTAATCAAAATGCCTATAAGGAAACATAATCCGGATAGAATTGTATTTCCCTGAAACATGACTTGCCCTATACCTAAGCAGAAGGCTTGGAAATAATTAATATTCTGTGTGGTATCAATAACCGTATAGGAAACTGATAGTAAATCTGGTATAAGCCAGCTGCAAACTCCCAACATTCCCCATACAGCAAGAATGAAAGGAGCAGTAAAGCCAGGAATTAAACGTTGCTGATTAAAAAAATAGGCAATCCATGTGGAAAGGGCCGAAGCGATAATCAACATGATTAAACTTCCTACCGATAATTGTAGAAATACGCCAACTGCTATACCTACTAAAGTTCCATTAAATCCGTATAATCCATTTTTAATATCATCATACTTATATCCCGAAAAATGGGCTGTCAGTGTACTTATTATATTACCGCAGACTGCTAGTATTCCCATTTGCCATGAGTTTAGAAATATTCCAATTAGCATGAATAATCCGGATAACGCATTATTCTGAAACATCACTTGTCCTATTCCACGTCCCAGAATAAGTAATAAATTGTGTATAAAGACCATTTGTATAAAAGATTGACTGATAAAATGATGACAAAAGTACAACCTTCTATTGAAAATAGCAATATTAAGAGATGGAGAATTAGAAAAGTGTAAAGAGATGTGGAATTATCATGTACGGTCAATTCACTAATTATTGTGCTAAGCATAATATTCATGACTATGTTAATGATTTACTTATAGGGGATGAATCTCGTTTTGATTGGACAGGAATAGATTTAATAGTTCCTTATTGGCCTTACTGTTAATTGAAAGTTCTCTGTTTTTTTGGAAAACATCCAAAGAACTGGAACATTCACCGCAGATATCTACTCCGATAATTTCTTCTTTTTTTAGAATGATGGAGAGGAGTTTCTCCAATTCGGTCAGTGATAGGGAACCCTGATCCCAATTGGTTACTGCTGATTTTATGTCCAATACATCTTTGTCCACTGATATATAGACAGGCTCATTCAGATGTTCATGAGAGAATCTGTTCCATCCTTCTTCGTGAGAAAGTTCTGTTTCGCTATAAAACTTTAATTTTTCTCCATAATTGGGATGCAGTGCTTTGATCAACTTTTCAGCAGCACCGACGATACATACTTTTTGAAGATAAGGATTTGTATCCAATACTTTTTTCACCCAACATCCGCATGACATTAGATTGTCAAATAAGGAAGGTTGCATATCTGGATGATGATCAAAGACAACTAGTGAGAATGGGGTCTTTATTTTATCCGTCCAAAATTTACTGATATAATGATAGTTACCGGAATCAATGAAATGTATTCCTTCAGGTAAGTAGGGGGCCATTCTTTGTCTAATGACTTTGGCTGCTTCTGCATCACAGTAGCAGTTGGTTCCGTTTAGGTCGGTACAATCTATCCACTGGAAATGGATGTCGTTTATAAATCTTTCCTGCTCATAGACATGAGTGAAATTCATAAGAATAATGTTCGGTTTCATTGTTCTTTATCTTTTATTGAATAACCTTTGAAACTTGTCATGTATAAAAGCGGAGTGTGTCAAAACGCAGATTAACGCAAATTATCGCAGATTATTTCAATTATATTTATATATTAATCAACGATTTATGAAATTATTTCTGCGATAATTTGCGTTTTATTATTCATTATGACACACCTCCCTTTTTTTTTAAAACCATCGGACGTAACAAAAATCTTGTCTATGTGGTAATAGATTATTTTTGGGATACATGCGGAAAGCCTGTTTGAAACTTCCGGCATTAAAAATTTGAGATGTCCCCTTGAAGGTATATAGATTCCCGTCTTTGGAAACTAGTGGAAGAGGTATGACTTCATAGATATGATCTTGACCACTTTCATGCTGAATAATGACCAATTCAATTCCAATTGCATCATCCAGACCTTTCTCATCGACAACAACTGTTACTTCATATTCCTTTCCGGCTTCGATTGTCGCATCCAACCCGTTTCCGGCTTTTATGGATTTGATTTCAATGGAATCCCACCTGTTTCGGACAGCGGTTTTCCAGTCAGATATCATTTTGGCTTTTGCATTATTGTCAGCAGAGAGAATGTGGAAATGCTCCGACAGTTTGATATAGAATTTCTCATAGTAATCGTCCAGTTGCCTTTTCATGGTAAAACGGGGAGCTATTTGTGCGATTGAATTCTTGATGTACTTAATCCAGTTTTCCGAATACTCCTTATCTCCATGTTCATAATATGCAGGAAGAATGTCATGCTCCAATAGATAGTAAATTGCTTCGGCGTCCAGCTGGTTCTGATATTGTTCATTCTGGTAGATACTTTTGTCGGTCAGCGCCCATCCTGCATCCTTACAATAGCCTTCATACCACCAACCATCCAACACTGAGAAATTAAGTACACCGTTCATCAGTGCCTTTTCCCCTGATGTGCCTGAGGCTTCGGCCAGACGTGTGGGAGTGTTCAGCCAGATATCCACCCCTGCGATAAGATGTCTTGCCAGATCCATATCATAGTTTTCAAGAAATATGATTTTACCTAGGAATTCAGGACGCCGGGATATTTCCACAATCTGCCTGATTAGTCCCTGGCCGGCACCGTCACTGGGATGAGCCTTCCCTGTAAAGATGAATTGTACCGGATATTTCGGATTGTTCACTATTTTAGCCAGGCGGTCGATATCGGTAAACAAAAGATGCGCCCTTTTATATGTAGCAAAACGTCGTCCGAAACCAATCAGAAGGGCATTCGGGTTAAACTTCTCAAAAATGGAAATGGTTAATGACGGATCGATCTGGCTTCTAAGCCAGTCTTTGCTGCATTTTCTTTTGATATAATCTATCAGTTTGGTTTTTAGTTTCAGGCGGGTATTCCATATTTCTTCGTCCGGAATGTCGTAGACAGCTTCCCAGATTTTTTGATTGGACTGGTCATGAATAAAGCTCTCATCAAAATTGTCTTTGAAAAGCTTTTCCCATTCGGTGGCGCACCAAGTAGGGAAATGTACGCCATTAGTCACATAGCCCACATGATTCTCTTCCGGGAAGTAGCCTTTCCAGATAGGAGCGAACATTTCCTGTGACACAGTTTTATGCAACAGGCTGACTCCGTTTACTTCCTGGCTGGTTTTACAGGCGAATACAGACATACAGAAACGTTCTCCTTTGTCTCCCGGATTATGGCGTCCGAGATCCATCAGGTTATTCCAGGTTATGCCCAGTTTGTCGGGATACCCTTTCATGTATTTGTTGAAAAGTCCCTCGTCAAAATAATCATGGCCGGCGGGTGCAGGTGTATGTACGGTATAAAGAGAAGAAGCGCGTACTAATTCCATCGCTTGGCCGAAATCCAGACCACCGGCTATATAATCACATAACCGCTGAATGTTGATTAATGCGGCATGGCCTTCATTGCAGTGATATACGTCTTTTTCTATACCCAAAGCTTTCAGTGTCATCATGCCGCCTATACCGAGTAAAATCTCCTGTTTCAGCCGGTTCTCCCAGTCACCGCCATACAGATGGTGGGTAATTGGACGGTCAAACTCGCTATTGAGTTCATTGTCCGTGTCCAGTAGATAAAGGGGGATTCTTCCTACATTGACTCTCCAGACATTGGCATGTACAATAAAGCTGTCGGCGTAGGGAATGTGGATTACCAGCTGTTTTCCATCTGGTTGCATCACTTTTTCGATTGGGAGCTGTCCGAAATTCTGTGCTTCATAATTGGCAATCTGCTGCCCGTCCATGGAAAGAGACTGGTCAAAGTAGCCATAACGGTACAACAGTCCTACGGCACAAAGGTCAACGTTGCTGTCTGATGCCTCTTTCAGGTAATCGCCCGCAAGTATTCCAAGACCACCGGAATATATTTTGAGGACCTTGTCTAAGCCGTATTCCATACTGAAATAGGCTACTGACGGACGTTTATGATCTGGAACTACATTAATGTATTCCTTGAAAGCAGTATAGACGGTATTCATCTTGCGGATAAAAAACTCATCATGTGCCAGTGTTACCAGCTTCTCATAATTCATCCGCTCCAGGAACAATATCGGATTTTGCTCCGTTTCTTCCCAAAGCTCCGGATCTAGGTCGCAATACATACTTTTGGCGTCATCATTCCATGTCCACCATAG
Organism: Bacteroides sp. D22; assembly: GCF_000163675.1. Taxonomy (NCBI): domain Bacteria; kingdom Pseudomonadati; phylum Bacteroidota; class Bacteroidia; order Bacteroidales; family Bacteroidaceae; genus Bacteroides; species Bacteroides sp. D22. The sequence continues at coordinate 128,687 of NZ_GG774815.1, forward strand.
ATTACGTGCTATTTCCGCAAGTTTTCCCAATTCCATGGGAAGATGTGAACCGACTGTAATTTCCCTCCATTGAGGAGTGTTTACATTATAACTTGGATATTCCATAACATTGTACATTAAATAGTTTATATTTCCTTGTTTATTTTATAATAGGGCATTATCCATACCGGATAAAACTTTGTAGTTTCCCGATGATGATACAGTCCGGTATGTCTGCCTCCCGGAGTGTCTTTCCAAGCAGTGGTGAATTAATAACTTTATATGGACAGCTCGTTAAGTACCCGAATCAGGCTTTTGTCAATAGGCTTGTCATTTTTGATTGCTTGTGCAAAAGGAACATAGACAATTTCATTGTTCCGTATGCCTATCATCACATTCTGTTGGTCTTCCATCAGAGCCTGGATGGCTGCTTCTCCTAATCGGCTTGCCAGTATACGGTCGTTGGCACTTGGAGCCCCACCGCGTTGCAGATGTCCCAGAATGGAAACTCTTACATCATATTCAGGATATTCCTTTTTTACCCGGTCGGCATAGTACATGGCACCTCCATTTTTATTTTGGGGACTTTCGGTCACAATGACGATACTGCTGTTTTTTGTTTTTCTGAATCCACGTCCGATAAATGTCTCCAGCTGGTCCACATCCGTTTTGTCCTCCGGAATAATGGCAGCTTCAGCCCCTGAAGCAATCGCACTGTTCTGGGCCAGGAAGCCCGCATCACGTCCCATCACCTCGACAAAGAAAATGCGGTCGTGTGAGGTTGCGGTGTCTCTTATTTTATCTACACATTCAACAATTGTATTTAATGCCGTGTCGTATCCTATGGTGAAATCAGTACCATATAAATCATTGTCAATCGTACCGGGTAGTCCTATACATGTCACGTTATACTCTTCGGCAAAGATACGGGCTCCCGTCAGAGAACCGTCTCCACCGATAATAATCAGTGCACTGATATTTTCTTTTTGTATAACTTCATAGGCTTTCTTACGTCCTTCCGGAGTGGTAAAAGCTTCGGAACGCGCTGTTTTCAGTATAGTACCTCCCCTTTGAATAATACTGCTCACGTCTTCTGTTGTGAGTTCCTTTACTTCACCGGCAATCAGTCCTTCGTATCCCCTATAAATTCCCTTTATTTTAAAGCCGTTGAAGATGGCGGTACGGGTTACGGCGCGGATCGCTGCATTCATTCCTGACGCATCCCCTCCGGAAGTCAGGATTCCAATATACTTGTTATTCATAATTCATTTTTATACAATTATTAGACAAAATCAGAAAGTAACTGCTTTAATTTTTTCCTACTATGAAAGATACGGCTTTTTATTGTACCTAGCGACACTCCTGTTTCTTGAGCTATTTCCCGATATTTGAATCCGGATATATACAACATAAAAGCGTTGTAATGTTCTTTAGGTAGTGTTTTAAGGGCTGCCCTTATCTCCTTGGCATCTTGACTATTGTCTATGAAAGCAAAAGAGTCATCTCTTAGCAGGAAATGATAGTCGGGTTCGGATAATATATATAAGTCTCCCTGGCTTTTTTTTATCCGGTAGTTATTTATAAAAGCGTTACGCATAATGATATACATCCAGCCTTTAAAATTTGTTCCAGGATCAAATTTATCCTTATTATCCAGAGCTTTCAACATTGTTTCCTGCAATAAATCCTCAGCATCGTGTTTGTCAGCTGTCAATTTATATGCAAAACCTAGCAGATCACTTTGCAGAGCTATTAATGCTTCATCAAAATTGAATGTTTTCATTATAGTGATTTGAGGTTCAAAGGTTTATATCAAGGCATCCCCCTAAATATAAGGAACGCCTTGGGTAAAGTTTAGCTAAGATATCTTATTTGATATCAATAGTTCTGGTTATCTTCTGAACTTCTTTGTCCACTGTTTTGGGAATATCTATAGACAGAATCCCATGTTCTACCTTGGCTGTAATCTTATCTTTTTCAACATTGTCCGGCAGTATGATACTTTGTTGGAATTTGGAATAAGAGAATTCACGGCGTAGGTATTTTTTGTCTTTTTTCTCCTCATTCTTCTCTTCCTTCTTTTCCATGCAGATTACTAGATTGTTGTTTTCATCCACATTAACGGTGAAGTCATTTTTTGTCATTCCCGGAGCTGCCAATTGGATTTTATAGTCCTTTTCATTTTCAATTACATTAATAGCGGGGGCTGTTGCATTTGCCTTCATCATCCACTCATTGTTAAAGAAATCATTAAAAATACTTGGTAACCAATTCTGGTTCATTTTTGTAGGTACCATTTTTACCTCCTTTTTTAGTTAATAATTAAAGTTTAGAAAATATGTCTGGCTGCTTGACAGAACTTTTATTGTTTAGTCATTCCTTGTTTTGCTACAGCTTCCGTCCGTTTACGTATCTCTTCCGGATCACCGAGAAAATAGTCTTTGACAAGAGCCAGCCGGTTGTCGAATTCAAAAACGTAAGGAACTGCTGTAGGCAGGTTCAGGTTGGAAATGTCTGTATCGGATATTTCCTTGAGATGCTTGATGATTCCACGCAGGCTGTTGCCATGGGCAACTACCAGCAGGTTATCCTTACATGTCAATGTGGGAAAGATGATGCATTTCCAATAAGGCATTACACGCTCAATGGCATCTTTCAAGGATTCCGTACGTGGAAGTTCCATATCCGGGACATCTGCATAACGTATGTCTTTACTCGGATTGCGCGAATCGTCCTCTCCCAATGCTGCAGGAGCTATATCATAACTTCTCCGCCAGGTGTGTACTTGTTCTTCACCATATTGGGCAGCCGTCTCACTTTTGTTAAGTCCCTGAAGTATGCCGTAATGTTTCTCATTCAACCTCCATGTCTTTTCGACGGGAATCCAGCTCTCATTCAGGCGGTCCAGAACGTAGTCCAGCGTTTTTATAGCACGTTTTAAGTAAGAAGTGTAGGCAATCTCAAAAGAAAATCCGGCTTCTCGTAATGTATCGCCTGCTTTGCGGGCTTCTACAACGCCTTTTTCACTTAAATCAACATCTGTCCACCCGGTGAAGCGGTTTTCTTGGTTCCATAGGCTCTCACCATGACGTAATAATACTATTCTTTTCATGGACGACCTGTCTTTATGCAATGGTTATTGAAGAATCCAAATATACATCCTGTATGGTGCTCAATAGCTGGACCCCATCTTTCATTGGTTTTTGGAAGGCTTTCCGACCACTAATCAACCCCATACCGCCAGCACGTTTGTTCACTACTGCTGTAACAACAGCATCATGCAGGTCGGATTCTCCATGAGATTCACCACCCGAGTTGATTAGTCCGACGCGTCCCATATAGCCGTTAGCTACCTGATAACGGCAAAGGTCTATCGGGTGGTCAGTTGTCAGCTCTGTATACATGCGCTCATTTGTTTTTCCGAAGCCGATGGCTTTGAAGCCACCATTATTGGACGGAAGTTTTTGTTTTACGATGTCAGCCTTGATCGTTACTCCGATATGGTTGGCTTGGCCTGTCAGGTCGGCTGCAGCGTGATAGTCGGTTCCGTCTTTCTTAAAACCGCTGTTTCTCAAATAACACCATAAAATGGTAGCCATTCCCAGTTCATGAGCATATTCAAAAGCTTGCGATACTTCCACTATTTGGCGGCGACTTTGCTCCGAACCGAAATAAATAGTGGCTCCAACTGCTATGGCGCCCATATTCCATGCTTCTTTTATTGTACCGAACATTACTTGGTCATAGCTATTCGGATAAGTAAGCAGTTCGTTATGATTCAATTTGACGATGAATGGAATTTTATGGGCGTATTTCCGTGCTACGGCGCCTAATACGCCGAATGTAGATGCTACGGCATTACATCCTCCTTCAATAGCCAATTTTACGATGTTCTCCGGATCAAAATAAAGTGGATTGGGAGCGAAAGATGCCCCAGCAGAATGCTCTATACCCTGGTCTACAGGTAGGATGGATACATAGCCGGTATTCGCTAAACGTCCATGTCCATATAAAGTTTGCAAACTCTCCAATGTCCGAATGTTTCTGTCCGAATTTATCCATACCTTATCTACTATATCCGGACCCGGAATATGAATCAGTTGTTTATCTATTGTCTTGCATGTATGGTTTAGGTAGTATTCAGCCTGCCCACCTAATATATCTACTGTTTTGCTCATATCATTTATCTTTTAACTATTCAGGTTTATTATTTGCATCCATCCAATTTAGCATCTATGAAAAGGATACCACTATCTCCGGCTTTCTTTAACAGGTTTACAATATTCTGTACACCGGCTTCTTCCTCTACTTGTTCCCGGACAAATTTCCACAGAAAATCCTGTGTGGCATTATCCTTTTCTTCTGAAGCTAAGTATACCAATTCGTCAATCAACTTGGAGATATGCTTTTCATGTTCCAAGGCATGTTCAAAAACTTCCAAAGAATTTCCCCATCCTTGTGGAACTACATCCACTTTGTCTACTTTCGGTGTCGCCTCACGTTTAACCATATACTCGGCAATGGTGCACGCATGTCCCACTTCTTTTGCAGATTGTTTCCGCATCCAGTTGGCCATACCTGAAAAACCTTCTTTTTTTAGATAGAAAGACATAGACAGATACAAGTTGGCAGACCATAATTCTGCTGTGATTTGTTCATTCAAAGCATTTTGTAATTTCTCACTCATAATGATTTAAATTTTTAGAGTTAATAATAATTTAATATTCTCTCTTATCTTGAAACAAGCATAAACTTGTCCCAAAATGTCGATAAAACCGGGTTATCCTATTAATAAAATATTCATGATCTATTTTATTATTGTTTATTATGTTGCAAAAAGTAGACCATACAAGGTTATATAATCTTTAATATTATGAGATGTTAAATGGAGGGACATACTGTTAGAAATAAGGTAGTCTCCGCACATTTTCTTGGGCAAGAATACGTAATAATTCCAAAAGGGCCGTACTTAGATATATTCGGTCTGAATACAGCCTGTTGATGAAAGAATTAGAGGACGCATCCACGTTTCGGCATAGTATGAGGAGTATGGAGACTAGGCGGGACATATATCGTTCATGTTCAATCAATTCGTTTAAGGCACTTACTGGAGCTTGCCATTTTTGCACATCCCGTTTTATCTCATTAATTGCAACGCATCCTCCATTATGATATATCCAGCTCATCATTTGATAGACTTTGTTCATATTATCCTGAGCCTGGGTATTTAGCCAGGAGCTCAGTATCGGGAGTTGTTCACTTTCAAAATAAACCTGTAAAGACAGGTATAAGTTGGTTGACCATATTTCTGCGTTGATCAATTCATTCATGGTACTTTCTATTCGTTTATCTATCATTATTCTGAACATTAAGGTTACATAACTGATTGCGTACGTTTCTTGGTATATAAAAATTCCATTTCATAGAGGTAATCTATAAAAATGAAACTTTTAACGATAGTTTAATGATGCGACATTTTTACTGCATTGGACAAATTGTCGCATAAGGCGGAATAATAATGTTTATTTGTCACTTCCACGAGTGATAATCAATAAAATATCCAACAATTTTTCTATTCTTACAATATTATCATATATAGATTCCAAGGTCTTAGGATACAGATAAGACTTACAGTCCTGTATTTCCTTTGCCAAAGCGAGAACTTGTAACCAAAGGTCTTTTTCTGTATGGTGAGAGGAACCGCTATTATTGGCTATCATGGAGGAAGGTCTCAGAAAAATATGTTGGCATGTAATTTGTAAGATAGTGATTGTGTGTCTTGAAAAAAACAGGAATGGAAATAAACAGAATAAGAATTTCACTAAAGACAGTAACAAACGAAGAACAGAAACCGGTCGAGACAGTCGTCTTACTTTTAGAACAAGTTGCTTTCATAATGTTTATCTTCTAGTCAACTCTGTTCCCTGGAGCTGTGTTTATATATAAAGTTAAGCTCTAAGTTTGCAGTTAATAGATAAGAGGTCGGAAATTTATTTTAAAAAAGTCAAGCGAGACGAATAATTACCTCCGCATCTTATCAGGAAAATATCAGTCTTATTATCTTTGTTGTATTAAGATAAAGACTGATAGGCGGGAAGAGGACACCATAAAAGAGAAAGCACTTGAGGCTAGCCCACGTAACGGCCTCTCTCCGCCAAGCTGCAAAGCTCCGATAGAATATCAAGGTTGCGAGCCTATTTAGAGTTTAGAGTTCAAACAGCTTTTACCAGTCTTAG
>NZ_GG774814.1:0-67068 GCF_000163675.1 Bacteroides sp. D22
CGGAGAAGAAAGCCCTCGCTTTCCTCTACAAGCTGGAGCGGCACACCCTCGAACTGGTCGAGTTAAGCAAGCGGATTTCCGCACTGGTGGAGGAGTTCCGGAGCAAATACCCCGTCCGATGATAGCCAAGATCTCGCACGGCAGCAGCCTGTACGGGGTGCTTGCCTACAACCAGTTGAAGGTGGACGAACGGCACGCCGACGTGCTTTTCACCAGCCGGATTATCGAGCCGCAGGGCGATACCCCATACACGATAGGGCATCTTTCCCGCTCGTTCGGTGACTACCTCACAGCCAACCGCAAGACCGAGAAGCCCGTCCTGCACATCTCCCTCAATCCCGACCCGAAGGATTGCTTGAGTGAAGAGCGGTTTGTCAGCTTGGCGGAGGAGTATATGCGGCGCATGGGCTTCGGCGACCAGCCCTATATCGTCTATCGCCACAACGACATCGGGCGGGAGCACCTGCACATCGTTTCCGTCCGGGTGGACGAAACCGGGCGGGCGATTTCCGACAGCTACGAACACGGGAGTTCGATGAAGGTCTGCCGGGAGCTGGAACGGCAGTTCGGTCTTGTCCCGGCTACGCCCAAGCAGTGGAAGGAGGGACTACCCTTGTCGCCCGTCGGTTACGGGGACGGCAATCTCAAGGGACAGTTGGCAGGAGTCATCCGCCCGCTCGCCCGGGAGTGGCGTTTCCGTACATTGGGCGAATACCGTGCCGTACTTTCCCTTTACGGCATCACGGTGGACGAGGTAAAGGGGGAATACGGCGGGCGGGAGTATCACGGCTTGACCTATTCGGCAACTGACAGGGAGGGCAACAAGGTCGGCAAGCCCTTCAAGTCCTCCGTGTTCGGCAAGGAGGCGGGCATCGCTGCCCTCGAAAGGCGGATGCACAACGCTGCCGCATGGGAAAAGACCCACAAGGAGGTCGCCGCCGCCACCGCCGGAAAGGTTGCAGCCGCCATGCAGACCGCAGGGCATGACCGGGCGCAGTTCGAGCGGGAACTCATGCGGCAGGGAATCGGCGTGGTATTCCGTCAGAATGAAGCCGGGCGCATCTATGGGGCGACCTTCATCGACCATGCCGCCAAAGCCGTCTTCAACGGCTCCCGTCTGGGCAAGGAGTTTTCCGCAGGCGTGTTCAACGACCTTTTCGCCGGGCAGGAAGGCATTCACCTGCCGCAACCCTCCGCCGGAGTGGAACATCCCACCCGGCAGCAGGAGCATACGGGCGCATCCCAATGGGACGGACATACCGGCTACCGTCCTGACCACAAGGACGGCACTACCCAAAACGTGGCGGCCTCCTTCAACCTCTTTGCCCTCGTACCCGGCGGAGCGTCCGGTGACCAGCCCGTACCGCCGCAGCGCAAAAAGAAAAAGAGGCGCAAGTACGGCAGGCAACAATAATCAACTTAAAATTCAACGAATTATGCAAAACGAAGACGATTTGCGTGGACTCGCCAAAGTCATGGAGTTCATGCGTGCGATAAGCATTTTATTTGTAGTCATCAATATTTATTGGTTCTGTTACCAGTCCGTCCGGGAATGGGGCATCGACATCGGCGTGGTCGATAGGATATTGCTCGGCTTCCAGCGTACCGCCGGGCTGTTCTCCAATATCCTCTGGACGAAGCTCTTCGCCGTGCTGTTCCTCGCCCTTAGCTGCCTCGGCACAAAGGGCGTGAAGGAGCAGAAAATCACGTGGCGCAGGATCATCCTTTGCGGCGTGTCCGGCTTGCTGCTCTTTTTCGGCAACTGGTGGCTGCTCGCCCTTCCTCTGTCGCTTCCGGCAGACACCGTGCTGTATATCGCCACCCTTACCGTCGGGTATATCTGCCTGCTCATGGCAGGGCTGTGGATGTCACGCCTGCTGAAGACCGACCTGCTCGAAGACGTGTTCAACGTCGAGAACGAATCCTTCATGCAGGAAACCAAACTGAAGGAGAACGAGTATTCTGTCAATCTCCGCACCCGCTTCCGGTTCAGGGGAAGGGCGTATGACGGATGGATTAACCTTGTCAATCCCTTCCGTGCGACGATGGTCTTGGGTACGCCCGGTTCGGGCAAGTCCTATGCGATAATCAACCAGTACATCAAACAGATCATCGAGAAGGGCTATTCGCTCTTCCTGTATGATTTCAAGTACCCCGACCTCGCCGAGATAGCCTACAACCACCTACTCGCCCACTTGGACGGCTACAAGGTCAAGCCCAAGTTCTACGTGATAAACTTCGACAATCCGAGGGAAAGCCACCGCTGCAACCCCATCCATCCCGACTTCATGACCGACATCAGCGATGCCTACGAGAGTGCCTACACGATAATGTTAAATTTGAACCGCACATGGATTTCCAAGCAGGGCGATTTCTTCGTGGAATCGCCTATCATTCTGTTAGCCAGTATTATATGGTATCTCAAAATCTACAAGAACGGCAAGTATTGCACCTTCCCCCATGCCATCGAGTTCCTGAACCGCAAGTATGCCGACATTTTCCCCATCCTGACCTCGTACCCGGAGCTTGAGAACTACCTTTCTCCCTTCATGGACGCATGGGAAAGCTCGGCGGTGGAGCAGTTGCAGGGGCAGATTGCCAGTGCCAAGATACCGCTTTCCCGCATGATCTCCCCGGCTCTCTACTGGGTGATGACGGCGGACGATTTCACCCTCGACATCAACAATCCCGAAGAGCCGAAAGTGCTGGTAGTCGGCAACAATCCCGACCGTCAGGGCATCTACGGGGCGGCTTTGGGATTGTACAACTCCCGCATTGTCAAGCTCATCAATAAGAAGAAACGTCTCAAATCCTCCGTGATTATCGACGAGCTGCCCACCATTTACATACGTGGGCTGGATAACCTCATTGCCACCGCTCGAAGCAACAAGGTAGCCGTCATGCTCGGCTTTCAGGATTTCTCTCAGTTGAAGCGTGACTACGGTGACAAGGAAAGCGCCGTAATCTGTAACACGGTCGGCAATGTATTTGCAGGTCAGGTAGTTGCGGAAACCGCCAAGACGCTCTCCGAACGCTTCGGAAAGGTCCTGCAGAAACGGCAGAACATGACCATCAACCGGAACGAGACTTCCGTCTCCATCAACACCCAGATGGACAGCCTTATTCCGGCAAGCAAGATTTCCAACCTCACGCAGGGCATGTTCGTGGGGGCGGTAGCCGACAACTTCGACGAGCGCATCGAGCAGAAGATTTTCCATGCCGAGATTGTAGTGGATAACGAGAAGGTCAGGCGGGAGACCGCCCGCTACGTGAAGATACCGCAGATCATCGACTTCACCGACAAGGATGGCAACGACACCATGCAGCAGCAGATTGATGCCAACTACTACCGCATCAAGAGCGAGGTTAAGCAGATTGTCGCTGACGAGATCGAGCGCATCAAGGCGGATCCGAAACTCTCACACCTGATCAAAAACGGATAATAAGCGTAAATTTCTACCTTAGTAGTAAAACAGTTGTTTTTATATAGTTTTACCAAGTTGGTTGAACAGCGCAAATTGTTGAATAATAGCGAATTTAAGCAATTTTTCGCCAAGAGCGCAAACCGAAAATTACGTAGCCATGGAAAATAGCAGGGAAAAGGATAACTGACCAAGGAGCAACTTGATATAATGTGGCAGGCTGTCTGCATCTGTCTAGGAAAGACACCGCAGGCGGTCAGGACGTGCTGGAAATGCATAAAACACTCCAGGCGAACAAAGTCCTGTTCAGGATGACGGATGAAAGAACAAGGGTGCAGCAACGGACGAGTACCTGCAACAGTTGAGCCGACAGATAGACCGGTTGGAAGGGTTGAAAGTAAACCACAGCCATAGTTTCAACGTGACATATTCCAGGTCGTATCTTGTTCAAGTCACCATCGTGGAATTGTTTCTTTTTTCGCTGGTGCATAACGCATGGCAGCTTAAAAGGGGCTGGCGGCTCAAATACCGCTACGTTCTGATGTCGGGAAATGCGGACGCCAAGACACTTGACAGGCTGGAGAACTGCTTCGAGTGGAACAGGGACAGGAAGCTAATATGGAAGATCAGGAAAGAGGTGGAGGACTTCGAGCGTTGGACGGAAAAGAAAGTGGCAGAAATGCTGCGTGCTAAAAGACAACAGCCGGGAGTGGGGAAATAACATACAAGAAAGAAAAAGGTCCAAAATATACCGTACTTCCTGATTTTTAAACGCTTCAAGTTATTGATTACAAGAACGGATTGTCTGAAGACGAAATTGTTAGATGATCAAAGTGACCATAACAACCGTATGGTATTTCTTGTTATAGTCGGTTGCATCTGATTATGCAGGAATTTTAATGTACATATTCAAATATAAATATTGATATAGGCCAAAAATACGGTTTATTTATTAATAAAATCATGATTACTGAACAAATTGTTAAAAAATAGAGCTAAATTGATAGGTTAAAAATCAAAATATTCATCTTATTTTGCAAAAAATATATTATTAATATTAATAACTATAACAAGTATGGTTAATTTTTACTGCTCGTTTTTCCGTAAATCAAGGAATTATTTTAGGTATTGATTATATTGATTTATTCCTCATTTTATATATTTAAAATTAAACAATTACATGAATTTATTCAAATCATCAGTTCTGTGCGGCATGGTCATAGTGTCATTCATGACATCCTGTACAGACGTGGATATCACCATGCCCAAGGGGCCCAAAGGTGATACGGGGCTTTCAGCCTACGAGTTTTGGAAGGAAAAAGTTGCGGATGGAACCGTCAACTGGCCGAAGGATCAGACAGAAGTCGCTGACTTCTTCAAGTTTCTCAAGGGAAAAGATGGCAAAGACGGGAAGGATGGTCAGAGTGCTTTCGAGCAGTGGAAAGACATGATTGCCAGCGGTAGCGTGGACGACCCGCATAATCCCGGCGAGAAATGGCCCTCCGAAAACAACACGGTACAGGATTTCTGGCGTTTCCTGACCGGAGCCAGCGGAGAGGACGGACAGACACCGCATATAGGTGATAACGGCAACTGGTTCATTGGGAAAGAGGATACCGGTATCGGCGCACGTGGGCGTGACGGTCAGGATGGTAAAGACGGTAAAGACGGAACGAATGGTCGTGATGCTATACCGCCGACAGTCACCATTGGCGATAACGGCAACTGGTATATTAACGGAACGGATACAGGCAAGCCTGCTTTCGGTAAGGATGGCAAAGATGGAAAGGACGGAAAGGATGCCGTGCCTCCTACGGTCACCATCGGCGATAACGGCAACTGGTTTGTGGACGGAACGGATACCGGGAAAAAGGCCGTTGGGCAGGACGGGAAATCTCCCGAGGTTACCATTGGCGATAACGGCAACTGGTATATAAATGGAACGGATACAGGCAAGCCCGCTTTCGGTAAGGATGGCAAAGATGGAAAGGACGGAAAGGATGGAGCTAACGGAGCCAACGGTAAAAGTGCCTACGAGCTTTGGAAAGAGTATATCTCGTCCGGTGATGTGGACAACCCGCATAATCCTGACCAAAAATGGCCGGCGGACCGGAACAAGCAGACTGATTTCTGGGATTTCCTGACCGGAAAATCCTCTGTTATCGAGATAGAAGTTGGAAAATACAATGTTATTCCTGAATACTGGAACTCTTCCCTGAAAGAGTATGTTGTACCTTCGGACGGTTCGGTTCTATTTACCGTGTATGACAAGACCGGCAAAAAGGTCACAGCCGGAGTAAAGGTGAGCGACTTACCCGGTGTATCTTCTACGGATGCATTTATCACAAACGAGGAAGGGCAGTTCAAGGTCACATGGGATAAATTGCCAGACAATAAGGGTTTATCAGAAAGGAAAGGAAGTGTGACTGTAACGGTTGATGGAACGCAGGAAACGAGTGCGGGCAACACGTTGGTGCCGAATAGGATCAATGTTAGAGCTATCATTACAAGCGCATATCTGTCTAATTATTCTAATACGTCGATAGATATTTATAGGACACTAAATGTATATTACAGCTTCGAGCGTCAAGTGGATGGAGAATGGGATAAGTATCCGACGTCCATTACTACTCCTTATAATAGTATGAAATCGGCCAGGGTTAAAGATATAAACCGGCCTGTCAACGAAGGAAATGTGGACAAAGATCAGTTAGTCCGCTATAGCAATGGAAACTCATATCTCTACATCATTCGTCCGTTGGTTTTGACAGAGACGGAGAAGGCAAATGTGGCGAAGAATGATACTGTCGGCAAGTTGGCGAAATATGAATGGGACCAAACAGACAATTATGCGGCACTGTATTTTGGTGATGGTACGGGAAGTTATAATGACTATGGACAGACTGTATATTTGCAGGACAAGATACATGTCCCGGAAGTGTATCCGGCCCCATCTTTTAAAGAAAACAGTGTGTTTATTGAAATCAAGCAGGGTATTACCACCATGTGGGGAGAGATTGACACGGATAATTTACAGGATTTTTATAAAACATACGCTTACCCGATAGGGCAAGATAAATTTACAAAAGAGGAAGGAACCAATGTTTGGAAACATCCGGAAGGCAAGTTGCCGGCATCAGAGCTGGAAGAAAATCGGGCTGTATTTATAGAAATGCGTACTTTCATCAATGGAACGGGAGGAACTGTACATACCGGATCCAAGCCGTTGTCAACGGGAGGCAAGCGCTTTAAACTGACAAGCACTTATCCCAATAACTGGATTGGTCTGGATATCAGACGACGGACAGAAAGCACTGATAAAATAACATATAATATATCTAACGAGTACCGTGGGCGTTACGCTTACTATCTGTTAAAAGAGGAAGATAAGTACTATTTAGTTGATTTTGCGGACTGGTCCAAGCGGATGCCCTTGCCAATCAAGGATTGTCCTGTCGACTGGATGAATTGATTTATTTATTGGATAATTGAATATGAAGAAAAAAATAACGATATGCTTTGTGTGTCTCTCCTTGCTGTTGGTCTCTCTGGCGGTGAGAGGACAGGACACGAAAACGACCCGTCGTGTGCCTCTCCAGGCAGAGGTGACGCATGACGGACTGTCAGAAAAGGAATCAAAAGCCTGGGAGATCGGTCTCGGCGGTTCGCTGATAAACTGGAGTCGGGTGTCAGTCACTGGTTTCCGGAGTACGCCGGACAACTACTTTTATAACCTGAAAGCGAATCATCTGATGGGAGGGGCAAACTTGTACATCGCACGGGAATTGAACCGGTGGTTTTACCTGGATTTGCAGGGAAGCGTCGGTTTGACGAAAAACAACAACCGTACCGCAGGTGATGACAGGAAACGTGATTTACTGTACATGGGGGGACTGGGGCTACAATTCCGCTTTACTCCCCTGCTCAGATCCCAATGGGTTGAACCTTATCTCAGGGTAGGTGTGAACTATCTGCATAAAGACTTTGCTTCCGTATATGGCGGCAACTTTGAGGATGATCCAACCGGACAGGCATATTGGGAGTCTTCCGACATCTGGAATCCTGACGGGCGTTCATCCGACAAAAACTCGTTTGTTCCCCTGTCTTTCGGGGCGGGTGTGAAAGCCTGGTTAAGCAACTCGTTCGGGCTGGGGTTACAAGGTGAATACCTTCTGCCCGTGCAGAAGGGGCTTCCCCACTTCGTTCAGGTTTCTGCCAGTGTCATCTGGCGTATTGGCGGAAAGAGCAAACATGCGGCTCCGGTGGTACGATATGTGGAGATAGAGAAACCCGTGGAAAGAATCGTCGAGCGGGTGGTTGAGAAAAAGGTGGAGGTTCCGGCCATTATTGACACTATGGCGTGTGATCTCTTGGAGAATATCCATTTTGAATTTGACAGGGATGTCATAACAGCCACTTCGGAAAGAACGCTTGACAGGCTGGCAGAGCTACTGAAAAGCTATCCGGACAGCCGTTTCCTTATCACGGGCTACACGGACGCCAAAGGAAGCGACTCCTATAACTTGACCCTTTCCGCACGGCGTGCTGAAAAGGTGCATGCCGCCCTGATCGGGCGTGGAGTTCCCGCCCGGATGATTAAATGGCGTGGCGTGGGTAAGCGTGCGGCCATTATCTCCGCCACTGCTGCGGACAATATCCGTGAAGGGGACAGAAAAGTCCTGCTGGAACGGGTTACCAACATGGATTATTGGAATGCCCTGGATAGCAAATAACCCGAATGTTCAGATAGTGATGAAAATGGATTGAAACAGTGCGGGAATCTCATCCGCATCATTCTATTCCCAGGTCAGGAGGAGTAATACGGGGCATTTCTCCGCCAGGCCTGGGAATTTTACTTTACATGACTGGATGGACGTGCAACAGGTTTAGATGATTATCGAGAATGATTAATAAGCATAAAACCGCTTATGCTATGATTGTATTGCTGCAAAATTATAAATATAATTGTCCATGTTTTTGCATTGCTAATAAACAGATCGACACTGTTTTTCATGGGGAAGCAGGCAGAATGATCGCTCATGATAATACTTGTGATTCACATGAATGGAAAAAACTTGTGTCTTTGTAGTTTAACAATCAAAATATTAAAACTTATGAATACTCTTCTTTTGAATGCCACTTCTTCCAAAAGAAAAAGAATCACTTCTGAAGGTCATCCATACAGCCAGTTTCTTTGCATTAAAGAGCTAAAATGACAAAAAAAAGAGCTGGAATGAAAACATGTGTTTTTGAATAAATTTCGATTTTTGCAAAATAATTAAAAATTAAACCTTATGATGAAGAAAATTTTTATCAGTTTGTTTTTGTCTGGTGTTTTTATGTATCACACAAATGCCCAGACTGCAGTAGAGGGTAACAAGTTTCTGGACAACTGGTCCATCGGGATCAGTGCGGGAGGAACAACCCCGTTAACACATCATTCTTTCTTTGGAAACATGCGCCCGATCACGGGGATAGAACTGAATAAACAATTGACACCGGTTTTCGGTTTCGGTCTGGAGGCGGTCGGAAGCTTTAACACCTCACAAAGCAGGACCATTTTCGACCGCTCCAATGTCAGTCTGTTGGGGTTGGTGAACCTGAACAATCTCCTTGGGACCTATACCGGGGTTCCCAGACCTTTTGAAATCGAAGCGGTGGCCGGAATCGGGTGGTTGCATTATTATATGAACCGGGAAACGGGTTCCGATCAGAACAGCATGTCAACAAAACTGGGCCTGAACTTTAATTTCAACCTGGGAGAGAGCAAGGCATGGACATTGGCACTGAAACCTGCCCTGGTCTATGACATGAATGCTATGGGTTCCGAAGCCGTACGTTTCCATTCCGGACGGGCCGTATGGGAAATATCCGTTGGTCTGAAGTATCATTTCGGATGCAGTAACGGGAAACACCACTTTACAAAAGTGAGAGCTTACGACCAGCAGGAGGTGGATGTCTTGAACGCAAAAATTAATGAACTTCATACACAGGCCGGTAAAGATGCCAAGGCATTGCAGGAGGCAGTGCGAAAGGTAACGGAACTGGAGGCCGCACTGGACAAATGCCGCAACCAGGAACCAAAAATTGTGAAAGACACCATTGACAACACTAAAAAGACGCTGGAATCCGTCATAACTTTCCGCCAGGGCAGGACGACAGTTGACAACTCCCAACTCCCGAATGTCGAACGTATCGCTACTTATTTAAAGAACCATAAGGGAGCAAGTGTGCTCATCAAGGGTTATGCCTCTCCTGAGGGAAGCGTGGAAGTTAACGAGCGGATCGCCCGACAAAGAGCGGAGGCCGTGAAAAAAATCCTGGTGGGCAAGTATGGAATTGCAGAAGAACGGATTGTAGCCGAGGGCCAGGGAGTAGGGAACATGTTCGAGGAGCCCGACTGGAACCGGGTAAGCATCTGTACGATCAACGCGGGAACGGAATCCAGTAGCCGTTAAATGCGATCCGGAAAATACCGGAAAGATGCATTCACTTGAACAGAATGTATTAACTATATTTATTCTACACGTAATTTGAAATGCTATGAACAGGTATGTATCTGAAATGATCGGGACAATGGTCCTTGTTTTGATGGGATGCGGAAGTGCTGTTTTTGCCGGGGATATGCCCGGTGCGGTCACCACCGGGGTGGGTACCCTGGGAGTTGCCATAGCCTTCGGGCTGTCGGTGGTCGCCATGGCATACGCTATTGGCGGAATATCCGGATGCCATATAAATCCGGCGATCACACTGGGCATGTACTGCTCGGGAGGAATGGGGGGCAAGGATGCCCTGTTATACATTATTTTCCAGATAATCGGGGGGATTCTCGGATCAGCCGTACTTTTCATACTGGTATCTACGGGGCCACATGCCGGCCCTACCATGACAGGGAGCAACGGCTTTGTTGAGGGGGAAATGTTGCAGGCCTTTATCGCTGAGGCCGTCTTTACGTTTATTTTCGTTCTTGTGGCGCTGGGAGCCACGGATAAAAAGAAAGGGGCCGGTAAACTGGCGGGCCTGGTCATCGGGCTGACGCTTGTCCTGGTGCATATCGTATGTATTCCCATCACCGGAACATCAGTAAATCCCGCGCGCAGCATAGGACCCGCACTTTTCGAGGGAGGAGGCGCGATCTCACAGCTTTGGCTATTTATCGTCGCTCCACTGACAGGAGGTCTGGCCAGTGCCATAGTGTGGAAAGCCATTTCTCAGCATAGCGACAGACAACGATGAAGGGAAGGTGGATGACCCCGAGACACGTTTCTCTGTTATCCACCTTTGTTTGATACATTATTATCAACTAAAATAAAAAAAAATGTCAAAAAGTAGTTTTTTACTGGATTTTAAGGCGTTTGTCATGCGTGGAAACGTAGTAGACATGGCCGTGGGTGTGATTATTGGCGGTGCCTTCGGGAAAATAATATCTTCAGTGGTGGCAGACATCATCATGCCACCGATAGGGTTGCTGGTAGGCGGAACCAACTTCTCGGAACTGAGATGGGAATTGGAACCCGCCAGGGTAGTTGATGGAGTCGAACAGGCGGCCGTCACGATAAACTATGGAAACTTCATACAGACCATGCTGGATTTTGTGATCATCGCTTTTGCCATTTTCTTGTTCATCCGCCTGCTCTCCAATCTCAGGCGCAAAAAAGAAGAGACACCCTTGCCCCCACCTGTCCCGAGCAACGAGGAAAAGTTACTTTCAGAAATACGTGACTTGCTGAAGAAACAATGACGTTTATTCAAACGGTATGGACGGTATCGGGCAGGAACATATCTGAGGAACAGGCTACTCCTTGGCGGTGGAAATTTTCCTTTGTCCCTGAATGATAAAAATAGTGTGAACATTAAAATTCAGATATGACTAAAGCAGATATTATAAACCGGGTCTCTGAGGAGCTTGGAATCGATCGCAGGACCGTTGGCCTGGTAATCGAGAGTTTCATGAAATGCGTGAAGGATGCACTCGGCAGAGAGAGAATTGTATTCCTGCGCGGATTCGGGACCTTTTCTTTGAAGAAAAGGGCGGCAAAGAAGGCACAGAATATCCAACAGCACACAACCATATGCATCCCGGCTCGCAAGGTCCCTCATTTTAAACCCTCGGAGTCTTTCTTGGTTCTCCGGAAAGAAGATAATCGAAAATAGACCGGGAGTGAATCTACCCCTTCCATTGTCAGGGAGGGGTGGATTTTAATGTGTTTTATGGAAATTTATCAATCATGTTTTACTCCTGTTTTCCAGCCCCGTTCAGATATGGACTACAGGATCATAGATGACCGGACGATCATGTAGATTCCCGGTAAACCTGTAAATAGACTGTTATGCGTGTTTTCAATCTTTTATTGTTGATCTCCATGTTCATTCCCTTTCCGCTGCCCGCTCAGGTGGGCGAACGTTATATAGAGGTAACCGGTACTTCCGAGATAGAGGTAGTTCCTGACAGGATTCATTACGTTATCGAAATAAGGGAGTACTTCGAAGAAGAGTTTGATGGCGTATCCAAACCGGAAGAATATCGGACGAAGGTTCCTCTTACCAGGATAGAGGAGGAATTGAAGCAGGTTTTGAAAATAGTCGGAGTGCCACGGGAGGCAATCCGCACAAAGGATGTGGGCGATAATTGGCGTAAGCCGGGACAGGATTTTCTGGTTTCCAAATCATTTGATGTCACGTTACGTGACTTCACACTGATTGATGAAATTTTAAAACGGGTGGACACAAAAGGAATTCATACGATGTATATAGATAAACTGGAACATAGGGATATCCTGTCCTATCACAGGAAGGGCAAGATAGAAGCACTGAAAGCGGCACGGGAAAAGGCGGTTTACCTGCTGGAGGCAATAGGTAAGAGGCCGGGTGAGATCATCCGCATCGTGGAAGGAGGGGATGCTGGAAAAGAGATGTTTGCACAAGGTCATATCTTATCGGTTGCCCCGCCCCCATTTGAGAGAAGCCGCACGATAAAAAAGAGATATTCGATGCTGGTCCGGTTCGGGATCGTGGATCGATGAACCGTTATTATAACAAATCCCGGAATGGACTTGCAAGAGAAGATAACGGGCATTCGGGTTTGCGGTGAAATATCCGGCCTTTTCTCTGACCGGTAAATAGATTAATAGATTCAACTCACGATAAGATGAAAGATTATTACTTTATTATGAATGCCGGGGTAAAAGCCGGAGGGGAGATCACCCATGCGGTATTAGAAGGGAAAATTGTATCCGCACCGAAAGGATACGATGCCTTCACGGGGATTGAAGCGGCCAGGGAGAAACTGGCTTGCGGGAATATCCGTCAGCAGATGGAAGAATTCGGTATCGAACTTGAGATCGTGCCGGTAAATACTGATTTTTTACTACGATGAAGGAATATTGCGTTTATTGGTTTGAAAACGGAGAACCGAGGCACGAGGTATTTTCCTGTCTGGACGGGGCGGAGATGTTTTCCTGCATGATAAGAGGACAGGACGGCGTGGAACACGTGGAAATATCCGAGGAAGATATTTCCGCTCCGGAGGAATTCCGGGAAATATGCCCCGGAGATTTCTCTTGAACATATGACATGGATCCGGGGTCCTTTTTTGCCGTAGCCTGGCGGTAAAGGGACCTTATCTGGTTGTAAAATCGGGCAGTGTCAACCATTTTTTCACCGATTAATCGCATACGCAAGATGAAAGCTCCACGGAAAATTTATACATGGACCAGTATCCTGCTTTTCGTGTGCTGTTCCCTTATTTTTCTTTCATGTGAAAAGGAAGAGCTCGGGGAAGCCATGGAAAATCGGAAAACGTTATTCATGTTTCTGCCGTGGTCCACTGACCTGACAGGCTATTTTTACACCAATATCGCGGATATGGAGGCGTGTGTAAGCAGAAGGGGGCTGGAGCATGAAAGAATTCTCGTGTTTATGTCCACGAGCTCTACGGAAGCCACGATGTTTGAGATCATACATTCCAAAGGAAAGTGCGATCGTAAAACGCTGAAAAGGTATGGCACTTCGGGGTTTACTACGGTGGAGGGCATAACGGGGATATTGAACGACGTGCAGGAATTTGCTCCTGCTCCGGTTTACGCTATGATCATAGGTTCCCATGGCATGGGATGGCTTCCCGTGGACGGTACACAGGCGGATTCCCTTTTCCGGATGAAAAAGCATTGGGAGTATCAGGAGCAGCCGCTGACACGCTATTTCGGGGGACTGACCCGGGAGTTCCAAACGGACGTGGGTACCCTGGCCCGGGGGATTGTAGGCGCGGGCGTCAAAATGGAGTATATCCTGTTTGACGATTGCTATATGTCATCCGTAGAGGTTGCCTATGAACTGAAAGAAGCCACAAGATTTCTTATAGCCTCTACCAGTGAAATGATGGCATACGGAATGTCTTACGCCACTGTGGGGGAGTTCCTGCTGGGAAATCCTGATTACGGATCCCTTTGCGAAGGATTCCACGACTTTTATTCAACCTATGAAATGATGCCCTGCGGGACACTGGCTGTGACAGATTGCTCTGAATTAGATAATATGGCTGCTATCATGAAAAGTATCAATGACAGGTATGTTTTCGATGATTCCCTACAAGGAGAACTCCAGGGACTGGACGGATACACCCCCGTCATCTTTTATGACTTTGCCGATTATGTCCTCACCCTCTGCTCTGACCCTGTCCTGACAGCCCGCTTCAGGGAACAGCTGGAGCGGCTTGTTCCCTATAAAACCCATACGGGTAAATTTTATTCCAGGACCAAAGGGCCCCTTCCCATACATACTTTCTCGGGTATAACGATCTCGGACCCGAGCACCAATCCCATGGCCTTACTGAAAGGTACGACCTCTTGGTACAAGGCCACACACGAATAACCCCGTGGAAAACGGACAGATGAAAATACCCGCGTATGACGCAAATATTCCCCTTTCTTCATAAAATTTCCGATAAGTTCGGACAGCATCGAAAATAATTCTACACGTATGTACCATATATAATTTTGCAGTGATATTTTTATTTACAGTTTATTCGGGGTAAAAAGGTCACGAGAAAATCAAAACTTCAATTACTCTCGAACCGGAATGTGACAAATCTACGAACAGGAGGACAAACGAGGATACCTAAGCCGTAAATTGCACGTTTCCAGCATTCATCCCATATCTTTACGTCCGGTTTCAATCGGAACCTTAAAAATATTCACCATTTAATTTTTTCAGATTATGGACGAACAACCGGACAGCAGCCAGCAGTTAATGGACATCCTGCTCGTCATGGACGAGAAAGGCACGCTCCAAGCCGTCAGCGGAGTAAAGGACGGCGAGTTACAGACCAAGAACCCACTGGAGGACAACAACGACCTCCTGCGGGTGGATCGCCACGGCGATATGTTTTCAAATTTCTTTTCCAACCTCTGGAGCCAGTTGAAAGATCCGACCCGCTTCCATTTCTTCCGTGTGCCGGAAGAGGAGGTGCAGCGGGTAGCCGCCGATTTCCGGCAGCGGGAGAGCCGGTCGGTCAAGACAGGTGAGCCGCTCCTCGCACAGTACGAGGTGCAGCCGCCCGTGCAGGCACAGCAGCAGACCCAAGCCGGGCAGCAGCAACAGCCGGAGGATGCGCCGCAGCAGTCCGCCGGGCAGACCGAACAGAACCCGCAGTACAAGTACCGCCCGGAGGACATCGACTGGAACAGCCTCGCTGCCCTCGGCGTGCAGCGGGAACAGATTGAGGGCAACGGGATGCTCGACCAGATGCTCCGGGGCTTCCAGACCGACAAGACCGTCCGGGTGCATTTCCACTTCGAGGGCATCTCGCACAGCAACGATAGCCAGCTCTCGCTCAAACCCGGCACGGACGGCAGGCTGACCGTTTGCAGCCACGGCATCCTCGACCCGGAGAAGATGCAGAAGCAGTTCTTCGGTTACGACATCACCGACTCCGACAAGCAGGTGCTCCGGCAGACGGGCAACATGGGGCACCCGGCGACCGTCACCAACCGGGCGGGCGAGCAGGTCGAAGCCCTTGTCAGCCGCAACCTCAAGACCAACGAGCTGGTCGCTTTCCCGCTCTCCAAGGTCAATATCCCGGCGGAGAAGAACGGGCATACCTTCACCCCGGACGAAATAGCCCGGCTCAAACAGGGCGAGGCGGTGGTCTGCCAGTTCCTTTCCAGAGCCAAGGAGGGGGAGCAACCCAAGATCTACCCGGCTCCCGTACAGTTCAGCGCAGCCAAGATGCAGCTCGAATTTCTCTTCGGCGACCGGGGCAAGCTGGCGATGGATGCGTACAAGACGAACCTGAAACAGACCGCCAATCAGGAGGTGCCGAAGACTTTCCGCAAGCAGGAGCTTACCGAGAAGTCCCGCCTCGAACTCGAAGCCGGGGGAACGGTCAAGGTCTCCGGTCTGGTGGACAAGAAAGGAAAAGCCTACCAAGGCTACATCACATGGAAGCCCGGCGAGAAGCCCGCCTTCATGTTTCCCAAGGACTACAAGGCGGCACTCGAAGAGGGGCGTGTCAAGCCCGCCGTGGAGAACGAGGTGCAGGTGGCGGTCAATTCCGAGGGCAAGACCGTAGAGGCGACCCGCAACCTGAAAGAAGCCCTGCAATCCGCACAGCAGCGCCCCACCGGGGAGCAGAAACAGCAGCAGGAGCGCAAGCAGGAGCAGAAAGAGGAACGGAAACAGTCACAGAAGCAGGAACAGCCCGACAAGCCCAAGCGCAGCCGGGGTGTCCGCCGCTGATTTCCCCCGCCACTCTGTAAATGAATTACACGGTTATCCCGTCCGGACGACGGGATAACTTTTGTCAAACCGTTAAATTTTAAAGAAATATGATTACAGCAGTTATCGCTGAAAAGCCTTCCGTAGCGAAGGATATAGCAAACGTGTTGAATGTCCGAGAGCGGCACGATGGCTACCTCTCAGGTAACGGCTACCTCGTTACCTGGGCGTTCGGCCATCTCGTCCAGCTTGCCATGCCCGAAGCATACGGCTATGCGGGCTTCCGGCGTGAGAACCTGCCCATTCTGCCGCAGGAGTTCAAGTACATCCCCCGCCAGATACGGGAGGGCAAGGAGTACAAGCCCGACCCCGGCGTACTCAAACAGTTGAAGGTCATCAGGGAGGTTTTCGACCGTTCCGATCGTATCGTCGTGGCGACCGATGCCGGGCGTGAGGGTGAAGCCATTCATCGGTACATCTACAATTACCTTGGCTGCCGCAAACCCTGCCTGCGCCTCTGGATCTCCTCGCTGACCGACCGTGCCATCCGGGAAGGGCTGGACAACCTCAAAATCGGAAGCGACTACGACAACCTCTACCGTGCCGCCGAAGCCCGTGCTATCGCCGACTGGGAGATTGGATTAAACGCCACCCAAGCTCTCAGTATCGCCGCCGGGCAGGGCATCTACTCCCTCGGACGGGTACAGACACCCACCTTGATGATGATCTGCTCCCGTTATCTGGAGAACAGGGATTTCACCCCGCAGACCTATTACCGGCTGAAGGTCACGGCTGAAAAGGACGGCACGCCCTTCGCCGCCATCTCTGAATTGCGTTACGAAACCCTTCCGGCGGCAAATGCCGCTCTCGGCGCTGTAACCGCAACGGGGACGGTGGAGGTTGCCGACTTGCAGCGCAGGGAGGTGAGCCAAGAACCTCCCTTGCTCTATGACCTGACCGCCTTGCAGAAAGAGGCGAACGGCAGGTACGGCTTCTCGGCAGACAAGACCCTCTCCATCGCCCAGTCGCTTTACGAGAAGAAGGTGTTGAGCTACCCCCGTACCGGCTCCCGCTACCTATCGGACGATGTGTTCGACGAGATACCCGATCGTATCGCCCTGCTGGAGCGGTACCCGGCTTTCGCCGCCCATGCCGCCGCCCTGAAAGGAGCTTCGCTCAACCGCCGCAGCGTGGACGCAGGGAAAGTCACCGACCACCATGCGCTCATCATCACCGAGTGTCTGCCCGGCGAGCTGTCCGCCGACGAACGCACGGTATATGACATGGTAGCCGCCCGCCTGCTCGAAGCCTTCTCCGCCCGTTGCCTCAAGGACGCTACCACCGTCTCTTTCACGGCAGGGAACAGCGTGTTCACCGCCAAGGGGACGGTCGTCAGATCCGCCGGATGGCGTGCCGTGCGGAACGAGCGGGAGGAGGACGACGAGGGAACAGCCGCTTTGCCGACTTTGCAGACCGACGAGGCTTTCCCCCTGCAATCGGCGGAGTGTGTGGAGAAACAGACCAAGCCCCGTCCCCTGCACACCGAGAGCAGCCTCCTTTCGGCGATGGAGCATTGCGGCAGGGAGTTGCAGGACGACGAGCTTCGAGACAGTTTGAAAGGGAACGGTATCGGCACGCCCGCCACCCGTGCCTCCATCATCGAGACCCTCTTTGCCCGTGACTACGTGCGCCGGGAGAAGAAGAGCCTCGTGCCGACGGACAAGGGGCTTGCCGTGTATCAGATAGTGAAGGACAAGCGCATCGCCGATGTCGAGATGACCGGGCAGTGGGAGACCGCCCTCGCCAAGATCGAGAGCGGGGAGATGAATCCCGACAGCTTCCGCAAGGCCATCGAGGTCTATGCCGCCCAGATTACCGAAGAACTCCTGCAAGTGCAGGTATCGGTGGCGGACGGCGGACATATCCCGTGCCCCAAGTGCCGTTCCGGTCGCATCCTCCTTTACCCGAAGGTCGCCAAGTGCAGCAACGTCGATTGTTCCCTTACCGTCTTCCGCAACAAGGGGGAGAAGCAGCTCACCGACAGCCAGATTACCGACCTCGTGACCAAAGGCAGGACTGCCCTGATCAAAGGATTCAGGAGTAGGGAGGATAAGCCCTTCGATGCATACCTCACTTTCGACAAGGACTTCCGCATCGTATACGGGTTCCCGCCTCACACGGACAAGTCCAAAGGAAAGGAGCACAGGCGATGAACGGCATCGGTTGGATCTCCGTAGCGGAAGCCGCCCGGCTCTGCAGCACGAACGGCTCTTGATAGACAATGGTAGCCCACAGGAATTCAAGTTTTTATATCCGTAATCCCGGCAATAATCCCTATATTTGCCAATCGGTCACATAGAAAAGGCGGGATTGCTCTTTTCTGTGGCCGGATGGCAACCGTTCCGGGCACAATACCCGAACGGCTTTAATCAACATTCAACAATAGCATAACATGAATTTTGAACAATTAGCAACCATCATAGCCGACACGCACCAACGATTACAACAGAGTGCGGTCAAAGCCGTAAACCAGTGCCAGACCATGCGTAACTGGCTTATCGGTTTTTATATCGTGGAGTTCGAGCAGAACGGAGAAGACCGTGCCAAATATGGGGAATTCTTATTGAAAAACTTGGAACAAAAAGTTAATTTAAAAGGATTGAATATTACATTATTCAAGCGTTCACGAGTCTTCTATATGGTATATCCCCAGTTGGCAACTGTAATAAAAACGATATTGCCTCCAACAGGTGCATCAACGATGCACTTATTGGAAATGCAGGGTCTTGGAAAAAGTGCATCACTGATGCACTTATTACAAAATGCTGAAAACAAACAAGATATAGTTAATACGATAGAGCCTCAGAAACTACTCAGCTCTATTTCTTTTACCCACTTTATCGAACTGGTAAAAATCGACAATCCTATCAAGCGGATGTATTACGAAATGCTCACCATCCAAACCGGGCTTTCTGTCCGTGAACTCAAACGGCAGATAGGAGCGTTGAGTTATGAACGTGTCGGCTTATCCGGCAACATGGAAAATGCACTTGCTGCCATTCAGCAGAAGATTCACCCACAAACTGTAACCGATGCCGTCAAGGATGACTATTTCTTCGAGTTCCTGAACATTCCGCAGCAACGGGCTTCTTTGCTAAAGGAGAAGGAACTCGAAACACTTCTGCTCGACCATTTGCGAGACTTCATTATCGAACTCGGAAACGGCTTCTGTTTCGAAGCCAGACAAAAAAGAATCCTTATCGGTGACGAATTTTATTTCATTGATATGGTCTTCTACCACCGGATTTTGAAATGTCATATTTTGTGCGAATTGAAAGTTGATACTTTCAACCACGCTCATGTGTCACAACTTTATTCATACCTGAATTATTATAAAGCCGAAGTGATGGAGCCGGGCGATAACCCGCCTATCGGCATTTTGCTGGTAACGGACAAGAACGATGCGTTGGTGCGGTACACCACAACCGGATTGGATGAACAGATATTCGTTTCCAAATACCAGTTGCAACTTCCGACTGAACAACAATTAAAAGAGTTGATTTTAAAGACAATCCGGCAATAATAACAAATGCGCAACACATAGTTGCGCATTTGTAGTATTCTAATATTTGTCGTTCCAACTATTTCCGTTATCTTTGCAATCAATAGAACCTGCCAAGCCTCTTTAATAATGCCCAAATCGGCGGGTTGCTTTTTTATTACATCCTCCCGTACACCGTTCGGATTTTCCCGTCCTCCAGCACTTCGCTCGACCGTACAGCCCATATCCTGCCGTCGTTCGGTCCGCACTCCAGCCCCTTCTCACTGTTACCGACCAGCACCGGCACGGTTGTCATCACGATTTCATCTGCCAGCCCGTTGTCCAAGAGTAAAACTCCGGTTTCTCCTCCGTAAGCCACCACCATACCGTCGCCATTCTCCTTTATCCGTTGCAGTTCCGTTACCACATTCCCCCTGACAAAACGTACCCGTTCTGTCTCTGTCAAGTCTATACAGCCGTTCGTCACGACCAAGGTCTCCTTTGCCTCAAGCGGCCAGTCAAGATCATTCAGGTAAATACGCAGGTAAGTTTCCTCGTCAATCAGCACGTAGGCACAGGCGTCCACTACCGCATTGAAACACTTGTCCGCTATGACCGGACAGCCGTCGATGGATTGGTACACGTGCAAGGTAATCTGTTCCATAACAATGTGTTTTTAAGGATTATGCCCGCCTCGCACCAAAAAGAACAGCGTGAACTCACACTATTCCGGAATAGAGGTACTGGCATACCTAAAAGACAGAATAGGCAAACTCACGCCGTATAAGCATACAGCATGAACATTGCGCTATACATCTTGTCTTTTTTGAAAAGTGCCAGTTTTCTATTCCAAGACGTTCAGCGAACGTACAATATGTATATCAATCCCTGCTTGCTTCCAAGCCGGGTATGAATCTTTCATGTCATGACAGCAACCGTACCCCGGTAGAGTACCACCTGCCGTACTTTGTCACAAAGGTACGGGAAACTTCCCGAATAACAAAACAATAGCCCTGCCTAATCTCACGATCCGGCAAGTCCCCGTCCACTAACAGAAATCATAAAGGAAATATCACTTTTACGGAAACAAGCCTTTTTTCCTGCGCCTTTCCTCTTTCCGGACTTCCTTCTCCTTCCGTTTTGCAGCCCGTTCCTCCACAGCGGCAAACTGGTTGCGGAGGAACTCGTGCACATCTTTCACCCGATAGAAGACCTTGCCACTGATAGTGAAGTACGGCAGTATCCCAATGGCACGGTAACGTTGCAATGTGCGAATACCGACCTTCAGCAGCAGGCACAGGTCCTGGTTATCCAGTACCTCCTCTCCATCCAGCGCGTTGCTCTTCTTCAGTACTCTCTCCAACAACTTCTCCGTCCGGTCGAAACGTTCCATGATACGCTCCATCCAATTCTCAAATTTTTCGCTGTCCATATACATAGCAGTCGCCCTCCTTTTCAATAATTTCCTTTTCCCGCATGTAACGGATGTACCCCTTCGCCGTCCGTTCCTTCACGTCCAGGGTTTCCTGTATCAGTTCGCATAGCTCGATATAGCCATACTTTTTTTGCGTGACGAACGCTGCCCGTGCCATTTCAGACAGTTCCTTCTCCTTGCGCCTTTCTTTCTCCACCCTCGGTTTCTCTCCCATATAGACAGGCATCCCGGCCTGTTTGTCCCAGCGGAACTGCATCAGCGGGATATCCAGCGGGCTTCCATCCCTGACCTTCAATGCCTTCACCACCGACACCTCCGGGTTCTCGTCCTTCTCGATGGAGAGGATAGCCGCCGACTTCCGCTGCAACTCGCTGCCCAAGTGTCCCCGCAACTTCAACCCGTTCGGCACGAAATGTACCACGGCGGTGATGCACGTGCGGTAAATTCCCGCCAGGCGGTAAATTTCGTCAACCAGCGCCACGCTCTCCGCCTCGTCGTTGGCGCAACGGATCAGGTCGGCAACTCCGTCGATGACGACCAGATGGATGCCCCCGTGCAGGTAGTGGTACTTGTCCATGCTTTGGATGATGGCGGTCAGCCGCTCGTTCCTCGACATCCCCGTCAGGCAGTACACGTGCAGGTAAGGCGGCATTTTCTCCCGACCGGCACGCCGCAGCAGCCGCCCCGTGTTCTTGTAGAGCTGTTGCTCGCTCTGTTCCGTGTCGTACAGCAGCACCGCACGCCCCTTTCGGTTCGGTTCCACCTTCACCCCAAGAAGGTCCGCGTCCTCCTCCCGTTCCATAATTGCCCCGGCGACCAACGCGGCGGTATAGTTACTCTTGCCCGTCCCTTCTCCGCCCGTGATGCAGAGTATGTTCTCTTCCGAGCCTAACGGCACGTCCCCGGCGGTCACGATAGCGACTGCCTGCTCCGGCGGGCAGTCGTAATCGATCTCACACGATTTCAGTACCGCCATCGTGTCCCCGTACAGCGTGTCGAGCAGTTTCAGGAACAGCCCCATCAAATCCTCCCGTGTGTGTCCGGCTTTAAAATAGTCCGTCACGTCTTTCTCTGATTTCGTCCCCGGCAGCGGTAGTACCAGCCGTTTAACACCGTACTCCGACAGTTGTACCCGGTGCTTCTCCGAGCATTCCAGCCCCGTCTTGTCCGTGTCGTACAGCAGTACGATGTGCTTGAAGCGATAGACGAGCTTCCGGACGGTCTTCGCCGGGATTACCGAGGTTTCCGAGTTGAAGCAGATGGCTTGGAAACCGTGAGCCGCAAGCGTCATCACGTCCTTCTCGCCACCCGTGAGGAAGAGCAGGTCGCCCTTCGAGGGCAGTTGTTCCAGACCGAAACAGTAGTTGTCGCCCGTATGACCGCCATAGACGAAACGCACTTCCGATAACGGGCGGTACACCTTCACGCCCCATTTCCCCCTGTAGCCGAACATCGGTTCCGCCGGGGTTGAAGTAAAGCCGAACGTCTTGCCTTCCCTTGTCTCGCTCCGGTACTCGGCGAGCGACACCACCCCGTAACGGTGCAGCACCTCTACCGTGATGCCCGATATGCCCCAGTAGGCGAGCTCTCTCTCTGTGAAAGACTTTTCAGCTACTTGGTAGGGGCTTGGTCCAGGACGCTCGCGGGATAAATCTTTCCCTTCCGTGCCCGTGACAGTATCCCCGGGAATGCTCTCCCC
This sequence comes from Bacteroides sp. D22, assembly GCF_000163675.1. Taxonomy (NCBI): domain Bacteria; kingdom Pseudomonadati; phylum Bacteroidota; class Bacteroidia; order Bacteroidales; family Bacteroidaceae; genus Bacteroides; species Bacteroides sp. D22. The sequence continues at coordinate 22,812 of NZ_GG774814.1, forward strand.
GGTATTTTCCCCCTCACTTTTCTCTCGTGCACCCGTTACGGGCCGTGTCGTCCGGCAGCTTCCCTCCCGATTGTTGGTACCGGAAGGGATGGCCCCATCCAACCCCAGGCACAACTCCCGGTCAATGGTGTGCAGCACTTCCACGAAATCAGCGGCACTCCGGCAGTCCAGTCCTTTCAGTTTCGCCACAAGGAAGAAACAGTCTCCCGAATACTCACCGTTACCAAAGTCCTTCATCCTGCACATCCCGCTGTGGCGATCATAATAAACGTTACACGAGGCCCTGCCATCAGCGTACAGCGGATTCAGGAAATTTCGACCCACCCGCCATTTTACGGGCAGATAATGACGGAACACCTCCAGTCCGTTACCTGTTTTTGCCAGTATTTCCTCTTTTCTTACCATATGATCTGCTTTTGCATTGGTGTAAAGGGTACGCTTCAATCATTCGGTCCACCAGCTTGTCAGGCGTTTCCCGTATCCAACGCTCATGGAACTGTTCCACGTCCGTACGGCGGTAACGTATCTTCCTCCCGCAGATAGAGTAAGCGATGATACGGTTCGTGCGGTAACGCTGCAAAGTACGGGGACTGATTTCAAGTTGTTCACACACTTCCTTTCCCGTCATCCATAGCCCTGCCTTCCTCGTACCCTTCTTATCCGCTACCGGCCATTGCTCCCACTCCTTTGTTCCGGACGCCTCCACGTATGCCGCTATCCCCTCTATCTTCTCCACGAGGGTAGCAAACGCTTTGCTTTCGATTGCTATTATTTCCATAATCTTTTAATAATTTGGTTTCCGGTTACAAAGGTCAGTCTGTTCGACCGTTTTTCTTTTCACGTTCGTAGCAAGCTGCCAAAGTTTTTTTTCTGGTACAAAAAAACCGCCGCGGAGCCTTATTCGGGCTCTCTACGGTGGCTATATACTGTATTTTCACCAAATGGCGTATCGGGAAAGGTGATTTGGCAACTTGCTATGAACCTGCCAGTCTCTTCCTTGTTTTACAAAAGGTTATCCGTCCGTTTCGTCCATTCGTTTCAACAAACGTTCCTTCATTTGATCAAGGTAAGCTGTCCGGCTGTTCTTCCGGTTACGCATGGAGATAAACGTGTGGTACACGTCTCCCAGGTCAATATGGAACATTTGTTCGAACAGCATCACGAGCTCGACAATGCTCACCCTCCCGTTATCCACGCTACCCATCGCCCAAATGCCATATATCAGTTCCACGGCAGCCGCCTTCCGGTCCGTCCAATGGTGCTCCTTTTCCTGCACGGCATACGCCCCCTCCATTGCCAGCAGCACTTTCCGGTTCAGATAACCAAGTAACATTTCCGCCGCTATCAGTCTTGCGGCCAACAAGTCATAACCGGTTGACATCACCGAATCCTCCTCCAGCATAAAACTTCCGCTTTCCGGGCTCAGCTCCTTTTTGGCACGGCGGAAATAGTAATGGTCCCGGTAAGTCGCCCCGCTCCGGTAATACTGGTAAAAGGGAAGGTATCGTTCCAGTTTCCGCTGGTATTCTTTCATAGCCTTGCGGTAATGCATCCGGGCAATCTCCGGGCAACATGAACAACCGCTCTCGATCTGGTATACCCGGTAATAATACAGCAGGCGTCCCGTCAGGGCAGGCTTGTAATACTTGAAAAAGCAGATTTCCTCTTCCACGTTGGAGAATGGGTGGTTTAGGACATAGTCCTTCAACTCACGGGATCGCTCCCTCAAAAAAGAAACCATCTCCTGACAAGTCCGTATCACTTGCTCTCCCTCCATACGGGAAGATTCAATGCCCATCTTACGTTCGACCTCCTGCATCAAGTTGTTAAAGTACGTTTCTATCATGTTATTCCTTAATTATGGGGCACGTGAGTACCTTCACGCTACCCGATTTATTTTTATGCCTCGCTTGATTCGATCGCAGGTTTTCCTTTCGGCCCTTTACGATGAAAAAACTTTTCCTCATATCGAAAAGACCGGAGAAAAGCCATGATACGGCTTCCTCCGGTCACACCTGCAAAACTGGGAAATTCCTTCCCCAATCCCCGGGACCAGACTATTCAAGGTCCCTCACGCAACGCACGTATCCCTTCCTGTTATTCACAAGCCTGTCATTGTCACCCGCCCACTGGGTATCCACGGTCGTGACCCATCGGAGATAACCATGGAGATACATCTGGTAGCCGGCACTGAACGATCTTGCCCCGTTCATGCTACGCTTGGAAAATCCCGTCCGAGAATGGAGAACTTCAGATTCTACTACTCCCAGAGAAGGAAGGTCATTACCGAATTCGTAAACCTCCTTTTTCTCAGGGTTATGCCAGTCGAACAGGCTCCCGCACATGATGATCAATTCCACCTCGTTGGGCACCCGCCAGGTTCCCAGGTCGCTCTTGTCCGCCTCCTGGTAATAATAGGCGCACGGGCTGTTTCCCTGTTCGATGTCCGCCATCAGCGTGCTCCAATCCTGTAAGTAATACTCGCTCTTCCTGTCAGGATTATTCAAATCCTTGGGCTTATCTATCTTATTGGCGATATACTTGGCCACCTCAAACCCGTTCTTGTAAATGGTGTTGCTCTGGGAGTCCTCATCATGCGCGGGCAACTCGTAAATGGCTCTTACTCCACGCGTCATGCTGTATGGCAGGTTATCTGCCCTAAAGACCAGATATTCCTCTTTCGTCCTGTTATTGACAAGAGACTTGTTCAGTTCCTTGCCCAACTCCTCGATGTGATAGCTTTCTTCCCCAGACTCCAGCATCCCCAGATCCCTGATCAACCTCACTTCCGAGTAGGGGGTGCGGTCCCCGGGTGAGTTCCCTCCCTTGTAATAATCAAAGTTTGCGATGGGAGTCACGCTGCGGGACTCCAAGATACAAATATAGGGGTTGGAAGAGTATAAAGAAAGGTTTGTACTTGCCATAAAGGCTCTTGACATATAAAATGCTGTGGCGTTGTCCGAGGGGGCGTGCCCGTGCAGCCTGGAATGTAACGGCAACGCCCGTTCCCCCACGAGAAGCATACCGCTCTCGCTCACCGAAGGAATATACCACTTCATCTCGGCGGCCTGCATCCGGCCATCACGGTTATCATCCCGGTTCCGTAAAAACGGGGTGAAACAGGCATATTCGGCGTGGTAATTCTTGGCTGCCAAATTATAATGGTCTCTGCTGAGAGTCAGCTTCGCGTTGTCCACCTTCGTCATGACCTGCCATAACTGGTCTTGTTTACTTCTTCTCATCGGGTCAATCATGACCTCTTGACTGAAGTCGCCCGACCTTGCCATCACCTTCCAGGTATTCGACCAGCCGTTGGATGTATATTTATTATAAAAAGCATCCGGTTCTCCCGGAGCCTTCACCATAAAGTCCAGGTCCGGTGTCTCGTTCACGTTTTCCACCCCCCAGACACGCATGCCTTCGGGTCCCTCCGTAAACACCGTCTTGATGGACATCTGACGGATGGAAACGACAGCCTGGTGATAACGTGACTGCCCGTCGGGGGAGATTTCATGCGACGTGTTCACCAGCAGGTCGAAAGTCCGATCCGGGGCGTTGGCAAAGGTTTTCCACAAGTTCTTGTCCTCGGGGGCGCCATCCTGCATGGGGTTCCGCTCGTAGAAATACTCGTTGGCGTAAACCGTCACCTTGCAAAGCCCCGTGGAGGCATTAAATACATAATCGGGCTCTTTGACAAGTCGGTAAAGAAACTGTTCCAGCGAAAGCAGATGCGCCCCCGTGTTGGAGTAATATTCCATGGTTTCGTTTCCATTGTCAGACAGGGTGCTCGGGTGGATGAAGAACGCGAGCCAACCAGTGTCTGCCTTCTTCTCCCCTGAAGGAACGTATCCGTTATCCTCCAGCTGTTCCAGCTCCGCCCTCGTGTAAGAGACTATCTTGTCACAGAACGGGGTGCGTATAGCAAAGGAGATCATCGCGTCGTCCTTCAAACTGCCATCCGGACTGAAGATGGCAAGCTCGTCCTTGTTGAAACGCATCAGGCCCTGTTCATAATGGCAGTCAAAACTGAAGGAGCGGTGAGCGTCATATACAAGGCCTTCCACCCCGGGAGCGGGCTCCTCTTCCCGGTCCTTGTCGGACATCGCCTCCACTACCAGGTCGTTCATCCCCTTGATCGTCACGTTATAGGTATAGTGCACGTTACGTTCTATATCATAATCGTTGACCGGATCATTCTCCGCCGTGTATCCCAGATAAACGCGGTAGGTCACCCTCCCGAAACGCTCCGTTGAGACTTCACCGGTTGTCATATCCTGGCGTAACTCACCCGTGAACTCGATGTAGGGAGCCAGATCCGGAGCGTATTCTGTAGCTCCGTTCTGCACGTTCGGCTTCTCCGTAGCATCGGGAACGGGAGACTTCACTTGTTTCTGCCGCAGGTCATACCCCTTCCTCTCCGCATTGTAACCGGGAGAGGCGGGAGTTATCATTTTTTTTGCCAATTTCCGGTTCTCCGGAAGGTAAAACGTAGTAGTAGTAGTAGTAGCGTCGCCCTCGAACTGGAATAATTCGGACAACCAGTACGAATCCATCTCCATCCCGCCGGCATCCCAGGGAGCCCCGGCGTCACTGCCCTTGACATGCTCGGTGACAAAGGTCGAAGCCGGCACGTTACCGACTCTCCATGTCCCGGGCACGAACGTGAGCCCCTCCCCGGTTTTCAGGTTGACCGTGATTTTCGCCTCCGCACGTTTCAGGGAGACCTCGAGGCGCCTGGTGTCGGGACTGATCTCCTCCGTCTTGGTAACTGACATCAGCAGGTTCCCGTTCGGTCGGAACAGGGTACGGGCGGTCATCTCCGCCTTGACCCTCTGAATGTCCGAAAGGGACGACACGCCAGCCAGGATCCCGGGCTCTACCTGAAACAGCCCGTCACCATCCGATTTATAGTTCGCCAGCAGGACCAGCGTCTTCTCTCCCGAGGTAATGGGGATGTTTTTCAGCAATCCCATGCTCGTGGGTGCATCCGTGTCCTTCTCGCCGGTTGCCGTTTCCAAGGCAGCAGCGGCCTGATAAAGCTCCGCACGGGGATACTCCCGGGAGAACTCCACGCCGCCGCGGGAATCGAAAACCCACAGGTAAAGGTTGTATATCTTTCTCTCCTCGCCTTCCGGCAGGCCCGAACGTGTCTTGGCCCTGTTGGCTGCCGTACCCACGCTGATGTCTACCGTCGTGGGCACGCCTTCCGGGACACCGCTGCCCCGAAGCAGCTCCTCGTCCGTACAGCAGGTAAGAACGGGCAGTAACAAAAGAATGAAACAAGTTATTTTCAGCCTATATGCTTTCATATATAATAAAAATTTATAATGACAAAATCGTGAACATCACTGAAAAGGAGGGAACTCCACATCCTTCCGCTCCCAGGATTCGACCCGGTAGATAATCTCTCTGTCCGCGGCTTCCGGCAAGACCATGAATACCTTATAATCCCGGTTCGGGTAAATGGGGCCGGAATACACCCCGGGAGAACTTTCCTCGCCAATGTCAAGCAAAAAGGTCCTTGTCCTGGTCTGTGAGATGTTTCCTCCTGTATAATACTCCACTGTCAGCTGTATCTTCGGGTGAGGGTGTCCTTCCTGCCAGGAATTGGCTTCCGGAATATACGGGGCCAGGTACTGGGGAAGGAAGAACTGCTCGTATTTTTGGGCGTCCATTTCCGTATAGTCAATCCCTCCGCTGGCATTGAGGGGGGCCTCGTAGATGGTCAGTTGCGCTTCATTTTTTATTCCATAGGAATACGTGCCCGTATGCTCCGTGTTCTTTCCCGTTCCCGGGGTGGATCCTGCAAGCTGGCCGCCGTCCGAGTCATTCTCCCTGAAAGAAGGAGACATCAGTACCGGAAAGTTCAAAAAGGCAATCCTTTTATAATTATAAATGATCTGCTCAAAGGGGGCAATGCTTGCGATGTATATTCTGACACGGGAGAAATCACGGAACAGCGGGATTGTGATATCCTGCACCTGCTCCCCGGAAGCGGGCTGGACGGCCGTGGACAGCTTTCCCGAAAGCATGCCCATATGCAACCTGTTGGATATTCCGGGAGCGTCATCCCAAGAGATATTGGAAGTTGTTGTCCAATCTATAATCTTCTCATCCGACGGGGAAGGAGTCACACCATCGTACGGGTTGTCCACCGGAATGCCGAGACTGCCGTCATCCTGCTCCCTGATGATGGCAGGGAATGCGGCTTCGACAATATCCTCCCTGTCCACCTCCTCCATGCCTTCCCCGAGGAAGTCCCATGGAACTGCGTTCTGCAGGATTCCTCCGGGCGTATAATAGGGCAGGTCCTTTCCTGTCTGGTTGGGGGCATAGAAAGCATAGAATTCACTCTCGCCTTTGGGGATGCGTATCTTGGTTTGATATTCCCCCTCCGCGTTGCCCGAACTGAAAGGAAGCAGGCGACTGTACACATACCGGTTCTGCTCCTTGTTGAAAACCATAAGTGCTATTCTGGGCTGTGCGGGGGCTTGGGGAAACAGTGTGCCGGTTTTATACCAGTTGGCCGGATCGGAGGAATAAAGGTCCAGCATCTCACTTCCCCCGGCTGTTACGCCACGGGTTGACAGGTTCAGCCTGACGGTCACGTCATCCTCTCCGGAAAGCCGTTCCGGGATATCTTCTTCGTTCCGGCATCCTGTCAGGGCAAGGAAAAAGAGCGGCAACACCGTCATCACAAAGTTCCTCAAGGCCCTTACCGTGCGAGTATATTTAGTATCTTTCAGCATAATATTCATCAATCGGTTATGGGAACCACGTCAACGGCTTCCCAGGGTTTTACACTTACTGTCAGAGAACGGGGATTCTGGCGGAAGAACAGTGGAAGCACCGCTTCCTGCCGCCCCGTTATCCGTATCTGGTCGGGATACAGAGCGATATATTCCGCGACATCTACCATGCAGAGAACCTTATCTCCCTGCATAAGACGGATCGTCAGCGGGTCCCCGTCCTTGAAGCGCAGGGTATTGAAATCAAGCACGAAACGGTCGTTTTTTCCTCCCGTGTAAAACGGAAGGTCGAAGGATGTTTCTCCGGAACGCTGCCCGGAAAAGGAGAAACGGGCTGAGAGCGTTTCCATCGTCAGGCGGAAGCCCGTCCCCTTGTTCTGTTCGTACCAGGTCCCGGCGTTCTCATCGTCGTCGGGAAGGACTACCGCATGGATTTTCACGTGCTGGGAATAAAGTCTTACCACGTCACGGGAGTCGTTCATGACCTTCGACGTGATGGTGGTTTCCCCAAGGTATAGCCTGTCAAACGTGCCGGCCGCCGATCCGTCCTTTTCCGCCAGTTCGGGCCGGGAAACCGACGCTTCACCGTAAGCACCATCCCCGATAACCGTCTCGTTCAACGCGTTGCCCACGGCCACTACTTTATAATCACCTTCCGGGAGCCTGACCTCCAGCGGTGAAAGCAGCTGTTCTCCCTCCAGGTGGTGTTTCTCCACCAAGGCCCCGTTCCCGACGTCAAAGATGAAGACGTCAATGTCATCCACGTATTCCTGCAGATGTTCCTGGTTGTCATCGGCCAGGTAGGAGAAGACGATCGTGTTGCCAAGGCAGCCGCTCAGGTCGTCATACACCCGGTCACATGCGGTCACGAGGTATAAAGCGGCCAACAGGCCCAGCCAGGTCGGTATGTTTCTTATGTTCATACTTTACACTAATTATTATAAATCAATACTGTAATTTTCCCGAAAGAGAGGACACGTTTCCCTCCCGCGGGTAATAAAAAAGGGAGGGGACAAACTTTCCCCTCCCCGAGAGTGCGGGGCGGATTCCGGTACCGGCCTGTCAGGGCCGATACGGGAAAAGCGCTCCGGCAAGCGGCTATTACTCTCTATCTGTATCAGTCAAGGATGGGGAATACGTTCACAGCGGTCCAAGGCTGCACCTCGACACGGACGATGACGTTCACGTTCTCGTCCTCCAAATCCCCCTGTCCGCCCGGTTCGGGAGTCACACCTTCAGGAATGCTCGGGTCAACATCCACGAGGATACCCTGGCCCCCGTTCAGCGCAGCGAGATCCAGATTGATCAGGTAACCGCCCTTGCCGGCTTCCAGATCCGTCGTGCCTGCAGTTTCACCTTCTGCCTTCGCGTAACCGGATATAACGACAAAACGTCTGTCGGCGGATACGCCGTCGTCACCTGTCTTGAAAACGAAAGCAAGTTTTGGAGCGTTGTTTTCCTTACCGTAACCCGTAATGCCGTTCACGAAGAAGTTAAACGCTGCGGCCTTTGCCCCCTGTGCGAAATCGAAACCCGCTGCATTGAAATAGGAGGCCACTTCCGACAAGTCCGTGTTACCGTCGGGTTTGAACGTGCCGTCTTCGAATTTATAGCGGTCTCCGGCGTAGGTCTTGGCCCAGAACCAGTTTGCCTCTTCTTCCACTGTAAGTTGAGGAACAGAGAGCGTTCTGCTGAAACGGTTCATCAGGATACCTTGGTTTGCAGTGGTCACTTCGACAACCTGCAGCCATTGACTCAGGCTGGCCTGTTGGGCAATGTCGGACTTGCCGTCCCATGTCTGGCCGTTGAAGCCTGCGGCATCAGCCTTGAAAGCGGCCCACGCTTCGGCACTGCTCTTTCCCTTATTTTCATCCTTGGCCAGCCAAGTCGTGCACCATTGTTCAGCCTCGGTCTTTTTCCCGTCTTTCCAGATAACCTTGACAAACTTGGTACCGGTCACCTGGAAGCGGTTCATGCTGGCGGTCAAGGTGAGCTCGGCCTTCTTCACGGTACGTTTGTCTTCCTGAGGATTGACGCCATAAGGCTCGGCGCCAACAGTGGTAAGTGTTTCAGAACCGGCATAAATCACTTCATTAATTTGGGCTTTCAGCTGTTGTTTGCTGATTTCAGCAACAGTCTTTCCCTCACCGTCAACCAACGCTCCCTGAGGGTTAGCGATAACAAGTGCCTTTGTCACGCCATTGTCCACGTCAAGGAATTTATAACCTCCCGTCGTTGCCTCTGCACCCACGGCAGTAGCCGAAGTCAGCTTGGTAAAATCATCAGTATCTTTTGTAAATTCCTTCGACAGGACAATGTCTTCCCCAGCCACCAAGTACACATGCAGTTTTTCAACCGATGCCGCATCCTGGTCGTTGGCGGTGTTCTGCAATTCGCCCATGGCGGCACGTGTGCCCGGACCGGGTAATGCCACTGACATCACCACATCAACCGGTTGGTTGCCACTCTCCGGCGCTACCGGATTCTCTTCGTTGTTACATGCAGCGAACAACGCCAACGAGGCCACTGCAAAATACTTCATTACTTTCATAATTCGAATTGTTTTTAAATTAAGATTACTAATACTATATATAACTATGTCTGAGTTACATCTCTATCTGCTGATTGTTTCCACCGTCCCCGGGCTCCCCTGAGAGTTTTTGTTTGCCCTGGGCCATACCGGCTTTCTTGATCAATTCTTCCGCCTTCCTCCAGTCACCTTTCATGTTATAGGCAACGGCCATGGGAAAGAAAGCACGGCTGTCATTCGTTACCGGTTCCAACACCCGCAACGCGCCGTCCGCATCCTGCCCGTATTTCAACAGGGCGTTGGCGTAATTCAGGATTGCCACGGCGTCATCCGGGAACTGCCCGTAGGCCCTCTCGTACACCGGAAGGGGAGACATCCCCCGGGAAGCGTACAGTCCGGCCAGCTGGTACATCTCGTGCTGACTGAGACACTCGGGTTTCGTTTCAAAAATTTCGGGAAGTTCCTCCACCGTGTAAGGTCTCACGTCAAAACTGAGACCGAAAGTCGTGCGCCGCAGTCCCGGGTAGAACTCTTCGAGGAGGAGGCGATAGCTCCTGCCGTCATCCAAGGCACGGATGGCCTCCTCGCGTTCCGTGTCACGCTCGTTATGTCCGATGATAAAAAGAATTTCGTCCCTGTTGACGAGGGTGGAGCCGCTGACCATCGATTTAAGACCCTCCCAGTCCTCCCCGATACCCTCGGTACGATAAACCGGTGCATTTTTCAAGGCGGGGTATTGACGCGAAATATAATCTGAAAGGGTTTGGGTGCGTCGTTGCGCGAGGGACCTGTTGTAATCGAAGCTCCCCTCGGGAGAGGCATAGCCTTTTATATGTACCTCCTTGAGTGACGTTCCTTGAATATTCAGGTTCTCCGAGAGAAACTTCTTCAGCCTGTCAAGCTCCTGAGCATTGCCTGCAAAATCTTCCTGCAGGTCGTGGCGTGCAACAGGAAAGACCACCTTACAGTCGAAGGAATCCTTGTAGCATTTGATCATGACCTTTTCCGGTTCGATGAAACTGTAAGCATAATCCTTTTCCCCGAAGAGGGGGATACCGGCCTGAAAGGCAATATCCTCGCTCTCGTTCGTGCCGCACTCGGCACAGCCGTACGACACCTCCCTGACAACGAGACGCCCGTCAGCCATCCACCGTTCAAAAGGGACGCTCCTTTTCACAGTCAGGCCCGAACTTTCCAGCACCTTGGCGGAACGGACCTCGCCGGATCCGGGGTTACCGGGTTTCAGGTTGCCCAACGCCTTTCGACGCTTGATCACCTTATATCTTCTCTTGCCGGCCACGCAGACCGGTTCGAGGCGGACGCTGTCACGCCCGTCAGCCGAGACATAGACGGGGAACAGGTAAGCGACTTCCTGGCTTCCAAGCCCTGCCAGAGGGAAGACACTGAAAGTAATATCCAACGCATCTCTACCCGGTTCACGCTCCACACGGCTGTTTGAATAATCCCAACGCGAGGTACCTGACGTTGATAAAATGTCCTGGGCGGAAGAAAACAAGGGAAACATTCCCAGGCAGCCCATGATAAGGATTTGCTTCTTGTTAATATGGTAAGGTTTCATTGATATACATTTTTAGCATGATAGAATAAAAAATTGTGTCCCCGGATTCAGGGAGTTATTTCAACATGTAAATAATTGAAATGGCGGCCCTGGTGGGACCTATGTAGTCCGCATCCCCCTTGCCCAGCTTCTGCCCGCAGGTGGTACACTTGTACTTGTCATAACGGGCGTGCACGTAACCGATACCCAAGGAGGCCTCGATATTGAAACGGTTGGAAAGCACCCACTGGTAACCGGCGCTCAACCCGCCTCCCCAGAAATAACCCTCGTAACGGTGGTCCTTCATGTTTCCGTCCCCTTTCTGAAGCACGAAGGGGACATCGACACCTCCGATATTCATCTGGCCGCCATGGGCATGCAACCCGAAGAACCAGCCGTTGAAAACGTCACAGGTCCAATAACGGAGCTCCGGCTGGACAAGCCAGTGACTGAACTTCTTTGCCTTGTACCGGGAAGACGTGGCGTCCCGCGTGTAGAAAAAGAAATTCATACCCACCTGTGTGTCAAGGGTCCATTTACGCCCCATGGAGAACTCCAAGGAGAGGTTGGGAGTTTTCAAGGCATCGTAGGCCAGATTGTTCTTCAAGGCAACCTTTTGAGAGAAGGCACCAGCCGAACAAAGCAAAAACACCAGAAGAAAAAACGGTTTCATCATACTGTTATTCATTGTTTCGTTACTTTATTTTATAAGAGGACAAGCCAAAGTTATCCTTATGTAATAATCATTAATAAAAATGCAGCTTCCCGGAAAAAACTCCAGAATCTTTCTTGCACGTATAGAGTGGACGGCCGGAAACTCCTGCCCGCACCAGAAGGACCTGCAGGGACGCAACCCGCCCACGAGACTTAAAAGTCTTTCAGCCGATCCGGCGAAAGCCGAATAGAGGACACCGTCCCGAGTATGCAGGTAAATCGAATCCCTGTTGGACCATTCCATGTTGAATATCTCATGACTCATTCGCATAATGTAAACCTTTATTCGATGACTTTCTTATTTTCCACTCTCTCCCGTAGAGAGTGGAAAATTTTTCAAAATCCGCTCTGGAAAGCGGTTATAGATGCCAAAAAGAAATAAAAGATGAAACATGGACAGATTTTATCATATAACTAACTGAAAATAAGATTACTAATATTTTCATTAGGCAACAAAAACAGAAACAATGGAACTTTTTTATTTGAACGAGCACACGTCTTGTTATAATTACTCAAAATCTATGCAGGAGGGATTCCGGTATTATAAATTTGACGAAGGATTGAACCACGAGGAGGAATTGGTAAAAGATTGTATCCTGTTCGTACTCAAGGGAAGTCTGCAATTCTCCTGCAACGGTTTTCAGTTCACTGTTTCATCAGGAGAGATGGTCTTTTTTTGCCGTGACAGCCTGTTTAACACCCAATCACTGGAAAAATGTGAAGTCGTGGCTGCCCTGTTCGAGGGGGGAGTATGGCCCTGTCAAAGGGCCTCCTTTTCAGAGTTATACCACCTGAGGGAAATTGTCGAATATCGTATGGAACCTCTTGAAATCAGGGATCGGTTATGCAAATTTCTTGAACTACTGGTGTGTTATCTGGAAGATGGAGCGAACTGTATCCATTTTCACGAAATAAAACTCAAGGAACTTTTCTGGAACATTCGCTTTTACTATTCCAGACAGGAACTTGCGAATTTTTTCTATATGATTATAGGCCGTTCGCAAGACTTCAAAAATAAGGTCTTGAACAATTACAAAAGTTGCAGGACCGTAAAAGAACTCGCATCGGCCTGTGATATCTCCCTTTCCGCCTTCAAAAGACAGTTTTCCGCGGAGTTTGGAGAGGCTCCAGCCGAATGGATGCAGAAACAGTTGTTGGGAGAAATCAAATACAAACTTTCAGTTACAGACCTGCCGTTGGGAACCATTGCCAATGAACTGGAGTTTTCCTCTCTTGCACACTTCTCCAGATTTTGCAAAAGATGTCTGGGATGTTCTCCCAAAGAGTTAAGACAGCAGATAAAAGGCGGTTAAACAATCTCTGAATGGGGGAGATAAGAAATTGATAAATAATAGAGCCAAAACGGAAACAGCCAACAAAATTATTGTCTTTAAATTTGCAGCGTAATCCAAATAAAAAAAGGATTACGCTATTTTTTTACACATACTGTAAGTTTTTTTTGATTTTCCACTCTCTACGGGAGAGAGTGAAGAAACAGGAACAAATATACGTATATTGTGATAATATACTATAATTAAAGTGAAAAAAATATCTTAGATAATAGAATTTAACTAATGTAGAAAAATATTATTATTCCATTAAATCATCTGTTTACCCAACAGATGCCGGTCCAAAACGTAGATACCATAACATGTAAATCCCTCTCGTAGCCATCTTTCAATTGAAGACGGTATAAGATAAATTAGCTAAATAAGGTGTTCCTTTTTTTCCTGTATAATCCCGCCACGTGCACCAAGGCGGGATTTACAGAAACATCCGGGAATGGTAAAATTATCGGTGGTAAAAGCCTCTTTGGGAGTGGTTAACCGCCGTCCATCGTCCAGACGGGAACTGAAGAATTTGAGCTGATATCTTTCGCGGTCGGGCCCGGTCAATCATCCACCGCTAAAATGAAGTCAGCCACTTGATTATTAACCGCATCCAGTGCGGAATGATCCAGTTCTTTCAGATAGATTCGGGTCGTTTTTTCCGACGTATGCCCCAGACACTCACCAATAACATGAACCGAGGCACCGTTCACCTTGGCTATCGTGGCCCATGAATGGCGGGCCGCATGAAGTCTCAGCGGGAATTCCAAACCAATGACCCGGGAAATCTTTCCCAGGGAGTAACGAATCCTATGGTAGGCACTTCTATAACCAGCGTACGGATCCCGTTCTGCCGGAAACAACGGGAAGATGTATTCTCCCGGTACATTCTTGTATCTTTCCAGGATACGACTGATCTCCTTGTTTATACCTACCCGCATCAATTGATCGGTCTTGTGACGCCTGTAACAGATTTCACCCGGGAAAACATGCCTCTTTTTTAGCAATGCAATATCGACGAATGACATTCCACGCGTGTAAAAGCTGAACATGAAAATGTCCCGGGCAAGAGATAATGGGCTGTCCTTTTCCAGTTCAATTGCGGATAGTGTTTTAATCACAACCGGATCAAGGGAGCGTTTGAGAGTTTTTTCCGTTTTAATGCTTATATCGCGAAATGGGCAAGGAAGTTCCAGGCCCATCTCCCGACATCCCTTCCTGAAAAGAGCCTTGATATTATGCAGATAAAAACCAATGGTGTTATCGCATATACCCGAAGCGAGTAGTTTCCCCTGGTAGTCGGAAATGATCCGGGAAGAGAGTTTTATGAAAGGAAAATCCTTTTTTCCCAGGTACCTCTGCATGGAACGCAGGCTGGAGGCGTATGCCCGGGCTGTTCCCTCATGACCGCATTCACGAAGCTCTCGGATTTTCCGTGAAAAATAGAAATAAAAACCGGCTTCGCGGGTTAACACGCCGTAAGTCCTGAATACGTCCTCTATTTCGTATTCCCGGGATTTCTTCTCTATCATTGAAATACACTTTAACAGTACCCTTGAGATACTTTCGCACCTGTTGTTGATCCTCCGAATCGACTCCGGGGTGTTTTCCCCGCCGTCGATAACCCTCCCTTTTACGGGATCAAACAGGGTATCCGGGATGCTGAATCCTGTATAAACAACCTTTTTCCTTCGCTTGTGAAGAACCTGTACGACTAACGGGAATTTGCCGGACCGGTTGCTCCTTCCTTTTACCAATACTGTTTTAACTGTTGCCATAAGTTTTTTATTAGTTAGACATTTGACGCTTCCTTGTTTCCTGGAAAGGAAGCATAAACTTATATGCATCAAATCGGAAAAAGACCAAAAAAGTTCAGTAACCAAGCGGGAAAATTGCACGAAAGACGGGAAGTCGGTTCCAGACCCGTCGGTAAGGGAACGGTACGTCTTGTATGTATAGGATTTTTTTCAACTTGCCAAACATGAAAAATGGAACAGGGTGAGATGGTAAAGCATGTCCCAATACATCCCCAAGTAAACCACGGGGATTAAGCATAGCAGATGGGATTTTTCGCTGCACAAGACAAAAAAGGCGGCCCCACCTGCCGCCTGTAGATTGATAAAGAGAGAATTCCATCCTACGCAAGATTATCAAAGCCATATGGATCCAGCTTCCACATCCCCCGCCTGGTAGGTATAGGAGATGAACTCCTCAAGCGCCTCCTTCCATGTAAGACTGAAGGTTTTCATGATGGAGTGTAGCGTGCGGTTGCTGTCTTCATCCAGGCTATCCTCCCCGATCAGGTTCACATCTGCCTCCGGGTCCACATCAACAAACTCCTCGCGGCTCCAAAACACCACTACCGGGATGCTCAGGTTAATATCCCATGTTCCACGCTGGATCAATACCCCGGAGGGCTTGTAGAACGGGTCAAAGCCGTTTGTCTGCGGGTTCTTTTTAGAATTGTAGCCGTGATACAGGCGGAGTTTCAGGTCAAACTCCTTGCGGTCCTTCAGGAACCGGATAACTCCTTTTAATCCTACCGGGTTAGTGCCTCCCGTAATTTCCGCCTCGTTGTCATGTTTGGTCTTGTCCCAGGGCGTGGTATCCACATAGAGATAATCCACCAGTGCCTCCGGATCATTGTCGTCAGCTTCCGGTTTCCCGTCAAAGGTAGGTCTCACGTTCTCCGGGGTGAAGAAATGCTGGTGGATATTCTCCTGCCCGTTCTCCACGAACTGGCCGTTCATTAACTCTCCTTTGGAATTGTAGTAATAGATAAACATCAGGTAAACCGGGGCCGGGGTAAAGTTGTTTCCATTTTTATATTCGCCGTTTTTCTGAACGTAAAACTTGCCCTGGCTTCCTTCAGCAAGGGTCCATCCACTGCCGGTCTTCAGTTCATAAGTGATCTCCTGGACACGTTTCATATACCTGGCCGGGGATTCCGGATTTTGGTGGGGACCTCCGGCCTTCTGTATCTCGTTCCAGTCAGCGTGCAGGTGGCATTCAACGAGGCGGACGGTCATTTTTGCCGGGTCCTCATGCAGTTTGTTCTTCGTCTCGTCTTCTGGTATTACAGGATCCTTGCTGCAAGAGTTCAGCGACAGGACAAGGGACACTCCTATCAGAAGTGCCCACACGGTTTTACATGCAATTGTTCTCATTTTTCTTTTTATTTATTAGTGTTGATTATAGTTGTTATAAATTAAAAAATCCAGTTTACACCGCAACGCACATCACGTCCCATATCATGCGCATAGTAACGCGAGCGGTTGGTGTATTCCTTGTACTCACGATTCAGGAGGTTGTCTGCCGACAGCATGAACCGGACCTGGTGTCCCCGTTTCACGGGAAGTTCAAGAGCAGCGTCGAACCCGAGGAGATGGTACGCCGGGGGAGTATACGGGATAAGATCCGTGTCCGGATCAAACCGCCTCTGTTTTGCGGTGAAACGGTGCCTGATGTTCAGACGCAGCCTGAGATGCGATTTCGTCTCGTGTATCCACGCAAGTTCATGGCTGAAACGGAAGGAGGGAATATAAGGAAGATAATTACCCTTTGTCCGTTCGTTTGCCCGTATAAAGGAGACGACGGCATGGTAGTCCCATGAACCGCCCGGAGTGAAACGCAGGTCAAAGTCCATACCGCGGAAGAAAGCCGGGGTCTGCCTGTACTGGAAGACCGGGTATGCTCCCGAAATCACGGTGACTGTCTCTTTCTCCGGCCCGTCATAGATATAGCCGTCCACCCATTGCAGGTAACCGTCCAGACAGACGCTGAACATCCCGTCGCCGTAACGGAGGGAAGATATCCATTTGTAGCTTCTTTCCGAGTGCATCGCAGAGTCTCCCCTGACAAACATCCCAGACCCGAGCTCGTTCCCGTTGCTGTACAGTTCATACACGTGAGGGGCACGCCAAGCCAGACCGAAGTTGGAGGTGAGCCTCCAGCGTCTGGAAAGTTGATAGTGTCCTCCCAGGCTGTAGGACACGTTGTTAAACTTTCTTGTCCCGCCATAGGGGCCTCCCGTCCAGTCATAACCACTGGCACGGGTTTCCTGCATATCCAGGCGGAGGCCTGCTTCAACGCCTCCCCTGGCCAGGTGATATTTCCCGATTCCGTATATCCCTGCCTGTGTCTCCGTGTAGTTCGGGATAACGGGCACGAATCCGGTACCCGCGCGGCTGTGGTTCTCGATGAACATGACCTGACCTCCCGCCTCGACTTGCCAGGAGCGGTAATCCCGCTTCCAACGCAGAAGATGCTGGAATGAATTCAGGTGCAGGGAAACCGCCGGAATGTTAGAATCCAGCCGCCGGACACGGTTTTCCTGCCTATCGTCCTTCTGCCAGGTACTTTGCCAGTGAATACTTCCCCCCTTCTTCATGCCGAGCCGCATCCTGCCGAATGCGATCTGATGGGTGACCTCCTGGCAGGGAGCCCTGATACCACGGGAGAAGGGATCCGTGTGCAGGGGGCGACCAAGCCGGATACGTTCCGCCAGCAGGTCCTCGCTACCCATCTGGGCGCTGAGCATCACCCCTGTCCGGCTGTAGAAGCGGCTGTAGAAACCTTCCACTCTCAGACGTCCGCGGTCATAGCCCAGAGAGGCGGAAGCGTGATACTCTCTGGTTCCCGTGTTGTTCAGAAGATAGTGCGCAGTGGAACGGTCCCCGGAATTTGACCAGGTTCCCTGCAGACGCCAAGCGAAATCACCGGGAAAAGCACCTTCGAGCTGTCCGGTAGCCACGTAGCGACGCCCGTTACTTCCGTAAAGTGCGGAGATTCCCCCTTGAAGGGAGCGTTTTCTGAAAGGAAGCGGAGACTGCTCCATGACGATAATCCCTCCAAGGGCATCCGAACCGTATCTTACCGCATCGGAGCCCTTGATTACCGAAACAGAGGAGCTGCCGTTCATGTCCACTTCGGGAGCGTGGTCGGCTCCCCATTGCTGCCCAGTCTGGCGGGCACCATTATGGATGATCAGTATCCGGTTCCCGTACATTCCTTGGATAACGGGTTTGGATACAGTGGTTCCCGTGCTGATGGAACTTACCCCGCTGACACGTTCGAGCAGGGTGGCAAGCGAGGTTCCCAGCGCGTTCCTGATCTCGGGAGATGAAAGGCGCCGGCTCACCACGTTGGGTGACGCCCCGGCACGTTCACCGGTCACGACCACTTCCCCGAGTTTTTGTATGTCCGGGGAGAGACATACGGTATGTATGCTGCTTTCTTTGAATACCTCGTTCAAAGGCACACGCCGGGAACCGTAACCCAGGCACTGCACGAGGACCGTATCCATGAAACACGTTCCATGACCGAAAACAATCATTCCACGGGGGGAGCTGACAAGTAACCGTTCCCTGGTCAGGATATAGGCCCCTTCAATGGGAAGCCCGCTTTCCTGGTCAATGACCAGCAGAGTATCGCGTGTACCCGTCGATTGCCGGTCAGCCTGTACCCGTGCTTCCATGGGAGAAGGGAGGGTACATAGGCAGACAACAAGCAGGCACACATACTGGAGATATGCATGAAATGTCATACTTGAAAAAATATAAACGGGTTATAATCTGTTAAGACAGGACATGAAAAGCCCCTGCACGCAATCACAGTGATGGCATGCGAATCCCTCAAGGGAGTTATGACAAACACACAGGGGGTGCACGGAGGAAATGCGGGAAAAGAATGACGATGACATCTGTTTCCCCGGAGATAAGATACCTTACAGGCCTGCCAGTCGGAATATAATCGTATATAAAAATCCCTGCCTCGACAAACGGGGAGAGCGTAAAGAGACAGATGGTACAATTTTCAGGAGAATCGTGACGGGAGTGTCCCTGTTCGTTATGGGATACGCACGAATGTTCCCCGTGAACATGAAAAGCTTTCACGAGGAAAAAGGGCATCAATGTCAGCAACAACATACATGCTATGACAGCCCGCTGTCTCTGTCTTTTTTTCGTATGATCCATTAGTTTGCAAAATTAACGGTTTTAATCATCACTCGCAATACCTACAAATAATGATTTGCAAGCATAAACACCATGTATATTTGTTACGGATACCAGACAGACCGTTTTATTCCTCCAACCAGTCGTCTGAGAGCCCGAAACTCCTGTCACGAAACAATTCAGCCAGACCTGAGATTTGTTTGAAACGGAGTAACTCGTTCTTGTCCATGCCTATGTTGCGCATGATCCAGCTGTCGGACATACCCGATTTTGACAGTTCCGCCACAATACCTGTCATAAGTTCCAGCGAGTGCATTCCCCTGGCCCTGTTATGACGGATAGTCGAGGCCATCCTGTTCGAGATGTCTTTGTTTATGACCGTTACAGGCAGCAATCCGTTCTCGCGCTTGTAAATCCTGACGGATGTTTTCATAACCAGATAGCGGTGGTAACCGTCAACCAGCTCGTAGATATCCTCTTCTTCCCGGTAATAACACACGAGGGGCATCGTGTAACCGTCTTCCCAGATGGACAGTTCCAACAGTTTCATCTCCGGGGGAGCAACGACATTCGGGTTATAGCTGTTGGCCACGATTTTCTCGACCGGCACGGCCTTGACGTTATACGCCGGACTTTTAAAACTTGACATGACAATCACAATTTATATCTTTTCAAAACTCTCTCTTTCATCTCCCTCTCCCGCTTGGTCTGCGTGAAACCCATATACTTGCAGGTATGATCGTTTTTCAGGATGCAGACGCACATTCGTTTGTAAGTGGGTATTTCACGAAATTCAGGGATATCTATCTCGTCTATATACTCCATGCGGACGGGCCTCTTGTCAGTCCGGTATGCCGTGCATTCTTCCACCGTGAACGGTACACCGGCCGCACGCAGCTTCCCGATCGTTTCCTCTCCCAGGCAGCCTCCTTTTTCCCTCCAGAATTTCTGGCTCACCCTCAGTTTCTCCAGGTAGTTCTCCCTTGTCGCCCGGGGAAGCGTGTCAAGGAGGAAGTACATGTACTCTTTCCACGTGAACCCGTCCGGACAACTGATGGAGCGCCAGCCCATCGCAACCGTGTTCCCGTACATTCCGGCGAAACTGACGCCGTTGACCCGGCTGACCATGCGTCCCCAGGTATCCGGATCAATAACTTTATAAAGATGCAGGGTCGAAACGGCCTGTGAGATAAACGGGCTGGCCATCCTCTGGCGGGACAAGGGAATCCCGGCCTGGTAATACAAGTCATACAAACGGTTATAATCCCAACCATACCGGGCATACCCCGTCCACACGTCCGTTGTCTTCCAGTCGTATATCGGGTAGGCGTTATAAGTGTAATATCCTACACGGTGAGTCCACTTGTAGTTGGCCAGCTTACGGTAATTCTTGTCGGAATGAATCGCCCGCCACCGGTTGAAGCTCTCCTGCGTACGGATCCCCACGAGGCAGCAAACACGCTTGCATCCCTTCTTACGACGTATCCAAGAAGGGAAAAGAGACTGGAAGTCGTAATCCCACAGGCTGTCGTTCCAGAAATCAAAATCTTTCACGGTAAGAGCGGTGCCCGGCATCTGGCGAACCCAGATATTCTGGTACCCCTCTTGCCAGGGACGCCAGTACTGCTGGTACATGGAAGTACATGTGGGTACCTTGAAGGGGACACAACAGTGGAACACTTCAAGGATATCCCGGTTGTTGGAAAACATCCTTTCCACGTACTCCGTGCTCTGGCGGTACTGCACCTCGTAATCCATGTGGAACACACCCAGTTTTCTACCGGGAGCATGCATGCGGATATAATCCATGCACAAATGGAGAAGGATGCCGCTATCCTTGCCTCCGGAAAAAGAGACATACACGTAATCAAAATAGTCAAAGATGATCTTCAATCTCCGGTTGGCGGCCTCGTGGACATCCATCCGGCGCATCATGCCCCACCTCCTTCATGATAACGCATCTTGACATACTTCTTCCACTCGACACAGGGGATAAAATTCTTCATTGAAAAGTCTTCCACGTGGCGTTCGTGTACAACGGCCACAAGGGAACCATCAGAAGAAAAATCATGGATAATACGGTCCAATAACATCTCTATTACAGAGGAGTTATCCCCGCTAATATAGTAGTTATCTATGCAATTGTTTGTCAAGGTCATTTTCACGGGCATGAATCCCAACACCCTTTGCTCATCCATGGCAATGTACCAGACATGGTTACGCGTCGTTTTGAAAGGGTAATTATTATTTTGCCGCAATACGGCCGGGTTCATTACCAAAGGGGCGACAAGGTCAAAAAGCCGACCGTCCAATCCTTGTAACTTCAGAATGTTCATGATTCCAATCCGTTATTACTAAAAATCGAATGTGTACCTATTATGCGTTTGTCCATGATTTCCGACATTATCATGCCGCAAGCACGTTACAAATGACTATCCGCAAACATGGATATCAATGGGGACGGGAATGATACCTCCTGAGTTTCCAAAAGGGAGAAAAACATAAGAATGAACAATAATGCCACGGGAACGATCTCCACACCCCATTCCCCTATCAGCTCAAAAGTCACGTGCAGGTCACATACTCTTCTTTCCGAAAACATATGACCGGAAAGGCAGGAGCAGAGAACACGGAAAAAACAATTCAAAATTTAGTACATGATATTAAAAAATTATACATTGAAAATCAGAGGAGCTACCCGCCAATCAACTGGTGATTGGCGGGTGCCCTCTGGCTTAAAATAAAAAATCACTTTACCAGATTCGGGTTTTTCTGGGAATCCATATCAGGATATGGAAGATACATCAGATTGTCACTCCATGTCCTGTTCGTATATTCTACAGACTCCTTTACTAGGATCCCGTCGGCGACTTCAACAGCCGTGTTCTCCGCTCTTTCCTTAAAGGTGTCTTTCAGTCTGTTCATACGGAACTGGTCCGCACGGCGTGTGACAAGGGCCACCCAGTAGCCTGCCACCTCCCAACCATGCTCCTTATAAGCCGCTTCGGCAAGGTCATCTGCAGAAAGTCCGGTGAGCGGTTCCAGTCCGGCACGCTCGCGGACATCATTCAGACACTTGAATGCCAACTCGTCCGTCTGCCCCGTCCTGGCCTTGGCCTCCGCATACCACAACAAAACCTCCGAATAACGAATGATTCTATGCCGATGGTCATTACACATGTTCTGACTGGCCGGTTTTGTATAATCATACGGGGCACTGGTATTCACTTTTGACGCAGGATCCCAGTTGACGGAGAATATACTGAACATGGGGTGATGTTCCGGAACGACAGGGGTACCGTCCTCCTTCAACTCCCACCAGTCAACCAACGTTCCGTCTTTCAGACGAATCTTGGGATCATAAGTCGCATCTTTTCTCGGACCGTCAGGAAACTCCTTCCAGAAACGAATTTCACCCCAGGCGTCTCCCCAACCGCCCAGCGATTCAAACTGGTTACATGAAGTAAGCTCCGAATCCTGTGCCCAATCCACGAACGGTGAATAGTTTATGCCGAGCACCGTCTCATTATTATAGTTATTGCTCATAGCATACACATCTTTGTACTCCTTATCGAGCTTATACTCGTATTCACCTCTGTTCACACCCTCAATGACCTCCTTCGCCTTTTCAGCAGCCTTTGCGTAATATTTCGTTTTGTTCATCGGCCAGCCGGCCATAGCCATATACACTGCTGCCAAAGTAGATTTGGCTGCCTGCCGGGTTACATACACATTCACTCCGTTCAGAAAGCGGGGGCTCCCACTGTAACCCGTAGGCAATACGGCCTCAGCTTCGGTCAGGTCCTGCACAATATGACCATACACTTCTTCCACTGGGGATAGAGGTTTGGTATAATCATCGTTGACATTGTCCAGATTCATCGGCAGCGGTCCCCAAAGTCGCACCAGAGTAAAATAAGCGTATGCCCTCCAGAATTTAGCCTGCCCGAGGGCGATATTTATCTCATCTTGAGTGGTAGGTGTTTTAGAGGCCCCCTGTATGATCAAATTGGCAGCCTTTACAATGGCATAATGCATGTTCCACGCATCTTTGACACCCTTGTTGTTGTTTGCTGCGGCAAACTTGTCCATTTCTGCGGCAGGCTGTTTGTTGCTCCCCGGATTGGTCGTTATATCATCCCCCTGCCACTGGGGCAGCTGCATGTTCGTATATACCTGTGAAAGATTGACTTTCTGGTAAAGGGCATATATGCTCATGTTCAATTCATCCTGGGTAGAGAAGAAGTTTTCCGGAGTGAGTTTTCCCCTGGGATCTTCCGTTAAGAAATCACTGCACGACATCAGTGAAAATGACAGGGCAACCATAGTGCCTGCTATTATTTTTATTTTCATAAGTTCTTCTATTTTAGATTTAAAAATTCATCCGGAGACCGAATGTGAATGTTCTTGGGGAAGGATAGGCTCCCATGTCAATACCCGCGTCAACGTCAACGCTGCTGTTCGAGAAGGTAGTACCGGCCGGATCCATCCCCTTGTACCCGGTTATTGTAAAAAGGTTCTGACAGCTGAAAGTAAGCCGCAAATCAGCGAATCCCGTTGTCTTTTTGGGGAAAGTGTATGAAAGACTGATATTCTCCAAACGAAGGAAGTCCGCGTTCTCCAGCCATTTGGTTGAAACCGGCTGCAGATTATTTCCACCTTCGGTCAGGCTCGGGTATGTTGCCGAAGAGCCAATCTTGTCGAATCCCTTCAGATAGGCGTCTGCCAGAGTTACAAAGCGGGAATTCCCTTCGGCCGAAGCCATAGTATATCTTACAAGATTCAAACGCTTGGCTCCGAAAGATCCGTTGAAGAACAGGTTCAGATCCCAGTTTTTATAAGACAGGGAGTTATTCCATCCCAGGGTGAAATCGGGATTGGCCTTGCCGATGACCTTGCGGTCGCCACCGTCTATCATCTGATTTCCATCTACATCCGTGTAAGTGTCATGTCCCTTTTCATCCAAGCCGGTCCATTCATATCCCCAAAAAGTACCGATGGCCTCACCCGGCTTGATAATGGTGGCATAATCAACCATACCGGCAGCCGGACTGGAGCCGTTGATGAAATCATTCTCACCACCGGAAAGGCGTTCCACGCGGTTCTTCAAATAAGTACCGTTCAAGGTGGAGGTCCATTGGAACCGGTCATTCTGCATAATCCGGGCGGTCACGCTCAAATCAATACCACGATTACTGATTTCGCCGTCATTCACCCAAAAAGAGTTACCGCCGACATATCCGGGGATACTTCTTTTAAGCAACGCATCTGTAGTACGCTTATAGAAATAGTCCACACTGAAATTCAGCCGCCTGTCGAACAGGGAGAACTCCAGGCCCAGGTCGAACTGCTTGGTCTTCTCCCACGTAAGCTCGGGAGTTGCTATGTCATTTGCCCAATAACCGGTAAAATTACTGTTGGTTCCAAAATTGTATGCAGTAGCACTCATAAGGCCCATGGTTGCGTAAGGACTGATGGCCTGGCTACCCACAATACCATAACTGGCGCGAAGTTTAATGTCCTGAACCGAGGAAACATCCTTCATGAAATCCTCATTGCTCAACGTCCAAGCTGCGGCAATAGAAGGAAAGTACCCCCATTTCTTTTTGGCAAAGCGAGAAGAACCGTCGGCACGAAATGTTCCGGTAAGCATATAACGATCCTTAAAATTGTACATGACACGGGCCACTCCCGACATCAGCGCCCATTGCTCGTAACCATTGTTTGCATCACGAGAGGAAGCCATACCCACATTCCACCAGCCCACACCCTCGGTCAGCAGGTTGTTACCGGTTATACCCATTGTCCTGGTTTCGGAGGAGGTCACCTCATATACGGCCGTGGCTGTCAGATGATGGTCGTTCCAAGAACCCGTATATGTCAGGTTGTTGGAACTCTGCAGCATCAGGCGGTAAGTGTCATTGTTGCCCATACCACTCTTGGTCCCCACTCGTTTGGAGCTGAAACTATAACTTTTCCCGTCATAATAGTCCACGCCATTGGTTGTGGTGAATGTCAGCCCCTTCATTATATCAAGGCGCAAATCAACACGTCCGTTGAAAACATTGGTCATTGTCTCTCCCGACTGCAACTTTAGGATACCGACCGGGTTGGAAGCTATGGAATTATAAGTATCGGTGTTATAGTTCCCGTTTTCGGCCATCATCGTCATGGTAGGCGAATAGTTCAAAGCAATCCAGATCGGATTATCCTTACCGGAGGCAAAAGATCCCCCGCGACGCACACCGTGGGAAGCATTGATGTCAGCCGTGATATGCAGCCAGTCGGTAAGCTGTGAGGAAAGATTCGCCTTCGCCTGATAACGCTCGTTCTTCGATTCAATGACCACACCTTCCTGGCTCATGTAGTTGGCGGAAATGTAATATTGGGTCTTCTCGCTACCATTGGAAAGAGCCAACTTGTAATTCTGGGTGATCCCCGTACGGAAAATCTCATCCTGCCAGTCGATGCCCGCCGTTCCGTTCTGATAGGATTGCATCTCTTCGTTTGAGAAATCAATACCTTTGACCTCCTTGAGCGCCAGAGTGTAATCGTATGCTCCAAGGATATCGTATCTCTTATATACATTGGAAACTCCCACTGATGCGTCGAACATAATTTCACGCACACCGGCCTTACCACTCTTGGTAGTGATCAGAACGACCCCGTTCGAACCCCTGGAACCGTATATGGCAGTGGACGATGCATCTTTGAGAACCTGCATCGAACGGATGTCCTCAGGATTGATACCGTCCAAACCGCTTTCGCGGACGATTCCGTCAACCACATACAAAGGGTCGTTGCTTTTGCTGATGGAGTTAGCACCGCGGATGCGGATTTTCACGCTTCCCCCGGGGACGCCGCTGTTCTCAACATGAACGCCACTGACACGCCCCTGAAGAGCGTCTGCAACCTGGGTTA
Source organism: Bacteroides sp. D22 (assembly GCF_000163675.1). Classification (NCBI taxonomy): domain Bacteria; kingdom Pseudomonadati; phylum Bacteroidota; class Bacteroidia; order Bacteroidales; family Bacteroidaceae; genus Bacteroides; species Bacteroides sp. D22. Next base: position 48,566 of record NZ_GG774814.1, read on the forward strand.
TAGGCTGGTCCTTGAAATTTTTGTTGTCCAGCACGGCTACGGAACCGGCCATATCCGCTTTTCTTACAGCACCATAGCCAATAACAACCACCTCGTCAAGGACTTCGGCATCTTCCTTCAAAACGATGTTTAACGGTTCACCTGTCCAGGCTATTTCCTGGCTCTGATAGCCGACATAAGAAACAACAATTATATCCCCTTTTTTTACGTTCCTAAGGGAAAAATCACCGTCAAGTCCCGTAATGCTGCCGTTTGTCGTCCCTTTGACAAGTACGGATGCGCCGATAATGCTTTCGCCATTGGCATCTTTGACAACTCCTTGACAGATATCACTCTGTTCGATAATTTGTCCCCTCAGGGAAGGGTAGTCAGGGAACGCATAAACCTGCATTCCACACAATAGCGAGAGCGACAGAATTGCTCCCGCTGTTTTTTGAAGTGTATTCATAAATTATTTAGTTAGGAAAAAAAGTTCGATAAGAAACATGTTCAGGCGTTATGCTCTTTTCAATACAAGTTCTGTATTCTACCCGGATCATATCTCCTTGGTTGAAACGCTGAAAGTTTCAATAAGGGTATTACCATCTGTTATATATTCTTTTTCCAAACGGTTAACCTCCTTGTCGTCAATGTAGCCTATTACTGTTATATGAAGCCGTTTACCCGCCTCCGAGATACTGGAAACCGAACCGGCACAGGTCATGAAAAACGCATTCCCATTTGTACGACAAGACATAGTTGCCGTCCTTATTTGGGCAGAATAGGAATCACCAATGTATTCTCCCTTGTCATTGTACAACTTGGCGGGACCACCCTTGTCAGCACCACCGATACTTACACTCACTTCAAATGAATCTGTGTCACCGGACTGTTGGATTACAATTTTATGAATTCCTGTCTGAAAATCAGATGCGTTTTCCGTTCGTTCATTGTCACATCCTACAAATATAAATCCGGCCAAGAGCAATACAACACTCCATAATGTGAATTTACTTTTCATATTTATATTTACAACAATAATTGATAAAAATAATATATCTATAAATCTTGCCAAGAAGAATATTAATCATCTAAGGCAAACAAATTATCTAATTTAACAACAATATATTTATTGAATATAATACGCAGCCCATTATTCATTGCGCAAAGAAAAAACAAGATAAAATATTATTGATTATCATTTTAGCCCTATAATTTATCAATATGGCCTAATAGTTTGGAATATACAAACAAAATATTATACAATAAGATAAATACATCAAATAAAAATACCTTAGATTTATATTACAAAGGAGATGATTATGGCAAATTTCTATGTTTCATGTAATGTGTCAAAGTATAATAAGAGAAATAGAGAGGAGCTGTAAGGTTATTTTAGGACAAGTCAGGGTGAGAAGTAAGAGAAAAACGACTTTTTCCAATCATTGGATGCGTAAATACCCCAATTTGATAAGGGATTATATACCAAAGGCTCCCAATCAATTATGGGTAAGCGACATTACTTATATATTGAGATGGCAGGGTGTTTTGCTTATCTAGCACTTGTAACAGATGCCTATTCTCATAAGATCGTTGGTTGGGAGCTTGCTCCATCACTTCGTGCTTGCAATGCTCTTGCTGCCTTGAAAATGGCTTTAAATAGTTTACCGGAAGGATATTCCGGGCTTATTCATCATTCAGACAGAGGAAGCCAATATTGCAGCGCCAGTTATGTTAATTTGCTAACGCAGCATAAGGTACAAATTAGCATGACGGAAAGTGGCGATCCACTTGAAAATGCAATAGCAGAAAGAATAAATGGCATTCTGAAAACAGAATGGATATACGATGTTAAGCTAAAATCATGGCAGGAAACTATTAACTTCATTAGTCGAATTATTGATTTATATAATAATCAAAGACCGCATCAGAGTATTAGTTATATGGTTCCTGCCTTGGTTCATCAAACAAATATTAAAACGGAACGCAAATGGAAGAATTATTATCGAAAGAGGAATGTACTTAATGAAGAAGTCTCTATCTTTGAGCCGAAGTGTAAAGGCACAGCAGGACTAAAACACTCAATTCCTGATAATGTCAAGCTCATATAGGACAAAGTAATATAATCTGTAAAGTTTTTCTAGGACAAGATAATTCATTGGTGCAAGGTGCAGCTATATCTGTATATAGCTGCACCTTGCACCAATGAATTACATCCTAAAAATCAATGATTTACATTTTTAGTAACAAGAATAGGTGCAAATCCTTTTTTGCACTTATTCTGTTACTTACACTTTTCTTGTTTTTCCGTTTACACAGAAAACTAAAAATCTCCTGTTTTTTTCTTTTTCGGTTAAAATTAGTATATTTGTATCAGTTCTAAAAGTGAAGCAAAGCAATGCACTGAAATTAGCACCGCTACCAAATCGCTACCAATTACCAGGCTTATCGCTCTTTACGCTTTATCAATCAGCCGATTAAAAGAAAATCTTAGTTTTTTTCATAAAAAAATATATCTTTGTCGGGAGAATAAAAATACGAATGATTGTTTTATGAATCTTCTACTCTGTATAAAAAGACCTTTTATCTGGCTTTCCCGCTTCCGTCATCGTTGCGGATATGGTGTCCATTCCCCATTTGCTTTCAGTCTGATTACCGATGTAATTTATGAGAAGATGCCTTACTATGCTTATTCTTCCTTGAAAGAAGAACAAAAAAAGATGGTAAGAGAGCGTGGGTGGACCAAAGGTTCTCAAAAGGTAAACCGTTTTTTGTTCCGGTTGGTAAATAGAGTACAGCCTGATACGATTATTGAGGTTGGGCGTCCTTCCTCGACAGCCCTGTACTTACAGTCTGCTAAACCATCGGCGTTTTATCTCTTTGCTTCCGATTTGTCGGAACTGTTTCTGGATGCGGATATTTCAGTCGATTTTCTGTATCTGAACGATTACCAAAATCCGGACTTATTGGAAGAAGTATTTCGGGTTTGCGTACACCGTACTACCCTTAAAAGTGTATTTGTTATTCATGGGATCTGCTATTCCAAAGAGATGAAAGCGCTTTGGAAAAAGTGGCAGGCTGACGAAAAGGTAGGAATAACTTTCGACCTGTATGATGTCGGTTTGCTATTTTTTGATAAAACGAAGATAAAACAGCAGTATATCATCAACTTCTAAGAACCTTTGTACGTTTACCATCTATAATAGTAAAAAAGAAAGTTATGAAAAAGAGCCTTGTATATACAAAGACCGGAGATAAAGGAACTACCAGTCTTGTCGGCGGAAGTCGCGTTCCAAAGACTCATATCCGCCTGGAAGCTTACGGAACGGTGGATGAATTAAATTCTCACCTGGGATGGCTGCACACTTATCTGCAGGAGGAATCCGACCGGGATTTTATCTTGAGTATTCAACATAAGTTATTCGCCATCGGTTCACACTTGGCCACCGACCAGGAGAAAATGCAACTGAAACCCGCCAGTATCATTACCCCTGAACATGTGGAAAGTATCGAGCGGGAGATTGATAAGCTGGATGAGCAATTACCCGAACTTTGTGCTTTCATCATTCCCGGCGGAAGTCGTGGAGCAGCCGTTTGCCATGTTTGCCGCACGATTTGCCGGAGAGCTGAAAGACGCATTCTGGCTTTGTCCGAAACTTGTACAATTTCTCCCGAAGTATTAGCTTTTGTCAACAGATTATCAGATTATTTGTTTGTATTATCCCGAAAAATTAATTTTGATGAACAAAATAATGAAATATTTTGGGATAATAGTTGGAAATGATAGATTTTATTATACTTTTGCCGAAAAATAGAAAACGAGACAAATTTAGTATTCATTTTAAATACTCAAGATTATGTATTGGACATTGGAATTAGCATCAAAACTTGAAGATGCTCCCTGGCCGGCAACCAAGGATGAATTGATTGATTATGCCATGCGTTCGGGTGCTCCTCTTGAAGTTATTGAGAACCTCCAAGAGATGGAAGATGAGGGCGAAATCTATGAGAGTATCGAAGATATTTGGCCGGATTATCCTAGTAAGGAGGATTTCTTCTTTAATGAGGAAGAGTATTGATTAAAAAAGACCGAACATATAAGAATACCCGATAACCTTTGCAAGAAGGCTATCGGGTATTTTTTGTATAATAATGAGGCTGTTTTTTAGAATACAGGCATCTGCCAGATGAATCCTACGGAAATCCGGTTGGTACTGTAATTCTCCTGTCCCAGCACTTTGGCGCGGGAGGTGAAATCATACGAACGTCCTACATACGTCACAAAGAAATGTAGGTTGGTTTCCATCGGATAATATTCGATACCGGTCAGGTATCCCCAGGAAGTACGGTAATTGCCTTTCTCTATTCCTTCGGATGCCTTGCTCACGGAAGCCGTCTCATACATACCCTTCACAAACACATTCCATTTCGGCAGAAAACGATAATTACATTTAGCAACTACGGAAAGGTAATTCGCATCAAAAGCATTGTGTCCGCCCGGACGGCCTACGATACTGGTAATAATACCTTTGCGGTCAATGTCCTCTTTTGAATACATAAAATCGACAAAAGCATTCCATTTGCCAAGATTCAACTCGTTACCTAAAGCATAATAATACATATTGTGACTTTTGGCCTCGTTCATGACAGAAGCCGACCAACGGGTCTTGAATACGTTATTGAAATTACCATTCCAGTTCAAAGTATAAACCAGCGGCATTTTGCCGGATTTCAGATCGGGAAGATTTCCTTCGGCATCTTCCGTGATTCCGTAAGTGCTGTCGAACGAACTGTTGCGGCTGTTCAGTATTTGCAGGTTAAGTTGCTGTTCGGGAGTAATGTTATAACCTACATTCAGTCCGGTCATAAAGTTACTCATATAGTCGATCATATCGCTGTACTGATAGATGTCGATCGGGTTGAGGTCGAACTCGATACCACCGTATGCGGCACATTGCTTTCCTGCGAAGAGGCTGAACTGGTCATTCAGTTTGATACCAATTCCGGCATAGTCGATGGAAGTAGGCAGATTGTCAATCATGCCGTTTGCATCGTTCGAGCGGTTGAGGCGCTGGCGATAGCGGTAAGAAAGCCAGTTGTTGATATTTCCTTTGGCTTCGATACGGAGCTGGTGCATATTGAAGTCACCTTCCTGAAAACCATTTTGGAAATGAGCGTCAAAGCTCCCTTGCATATTCAGATAAAGATTGAACTTATCTGTCTTCTTTTTTACGTCTGTCAGTTCTTCAAACAGGGGAGTGTTCGGGTTGAATTTATCCTTCTTTTCCGTTTTTTGAGCATATACTCCCTGTATGCTGCCCGCGAGGAGCAACATAAATATCCATTTTTTCATAAGTAGGTCAGGCTTTTAGTATTCGTTAAAATATTGCTGAATTTGTTTCCAGTCAGTCGTTTTGGTTAGTGCAAGCATTAACAAAACGCGTGATTTCTGCGGATTCAGTTCTTGTGAAGCCACAAATTGATACTTGGCGTCGTCTACCTCTGCATCCAGCGTCGTAGGACCTGTCGGGACACGGGAAGAACGAACCACAAGGATTCCTTTCTGACGGGCGTCTGTCAGTACCGGGAAGATATTCTGATGGATATTTCCATTTCCTACTCCTGCATGGATAATGCCTTTATAGCCGTTGTTGAGCATCGGAGTGACCATATCTGCTTCGATGTTCGAATAGCTGTATACGATACCTACTTTAGGAAGTGCGTTCAGATGAGTAACATCGAAAACGGATTGGGTGGTATGTTTTTTTAGCGTCACCTGATTATAGAATACTTTTCCGTTCAACACATAACCCAGCGCGCCGGAGTTGGGAGCTTGGAAAGTTTGCACGTCGACCGTGTTCATTTTAACCGTACTCTGTGCTCCAAGGATCAGTCCGTTCATGGCAACCAGTACTCCTTTGTCTTTGGATTCTTTTGCGGCGGCGGTAACTACGGCGTTATAAAGATTCAACGGGCCGTCGGCACTTAGAGCAGTAGACGGACGCATGGCACCTACCAGTACCACCGGTTTGTCACTTTTAACGGTCAGGTTCAGGAAATAGGCCGTTTCTTCCATCGTATCGGTTCCGTGAGTAATCACGATACCGTCGATGTCCGGGCGTTTCAATAGTTCGTTTATTTTTTTGGCAAGCGTCAGCCAAACCTGGTCGTTCATGTCCTGCGAACCGATTTTGACAATCTGTTCTCCGGTCACGTTGGCGATATCCTTAATTTCGGGCACGGCATCGAGTAGTGCGCCGATGGCAACTTGTCCTGCTGTGTAGCTGGTTCCGGTAGCTGAACTTCCTGTGCCTGCAATCGTTCCTCCAGTGGCAAGGATATGAATGTTCGGTTTTGCGGCAAATGCCATTGTTACAGAAAATAGTAGTGTGACTACTACCAGTCCAAAGCTTTTGAATTGTTTCATAACTGAATGATGTTTAGGTTAATAATATATGTATATTAAAATATTTGTATAAAGAGCAGTCCCAGGGCAATGGCAACAATCGTCGATACCAAGCCGGGCATCATAAACGAATGATTCAACACATACTTGCCGATTTTTGTTGTCCCGGTACGGTCGAAATTGATAGCAGCCACTACAGTAGGGTAATTCGGAATAAAGAAATATCCGTTTACTGCCGGAAACAAGGCGATCAGCATATAAGGCGAAATCCCCAACGCAATGCCCAGAGGCACAAGTGCCCGAACTGTGGCAGCCTGGCTGTATAGTAGAATAGACATCACAAACAGCGCGACACCAAACAGCCACGGCATTTGTTGCACGATTCCTTCAATAGAAAGAGTCAGTTGTCCCATGTTTCCCTGAAGGAAGGTATCTCCCATCCAGGCAATACCGAAGATGGCAATCACTGCCTGCATGCCTGCCGGAAATACGGAACCTTGCGTTGCTTTGATTCCGTCGGTCTTGGTTACTAACAGGATGATGGCGGCAGCCGATAACATCACGATTTCAATGATGGAAGACATTCCTAATGTAACTATTTCCCCGTCAATCAGGAAACTGGGGCGCATTCCTTCAAAAGAACCGAAGAGTACGATAAACGCAGTTGCTAATATAAAGATAAGGACGGAAATCATAGCCGAACGTTTGTTCTTCACATCTTTAATCTCTATCTTTTTATTATTGAACAATCCTTCTTTCAGACGTTTCTGATATTCGGGGTCTTCCACCAATTCTTTACCGACTTTCATAGAGAATAAAGCACCAACCAACACGCCGACAATGGTAGCGGGAATCGTAATCTTGAGAATGTCGAACAGGGTAATATCGAATCCGGCTAAGAGTCCGAGAAGTGCTACGGTAGCCGCGGAAATCGGACTGGCTGTAATGGCCTGTTGGGAAGCAATGACAGCAATACCCAGCGGACGTTCCGGACGGATTTTTGTTTCGGTGGCAACCTCCGCGATGACCGGCAACACAGAATAGGCGACGTGTCCCGTTCCGGCTACAAAAGTAAACAGGTAAGTCACCAGCGGACTAAGCAAGGTGACGTGTGAAGGATTCTTACGAAGCAAATGTTCTGCCAGTTTCACCATATAGTCCAGTCCGCCGGCCGCTTGCATACAGGAGGCAGCCGAAATCACAGCGGCAATCATTAACATAACGTCGATAGGAGGCGCGGTGGGTTGTAAACCAAAAACGAACGTAAGTATAGCCAACCCAACTCCTCCCATCACGCCGAGGCCGATACCTCCCAGGCGTGCGCCAATAATAATAGCTGTCAGAACAAATGCTAATTGTAATATCATAGAATGCTGTTTTAAGTTCCCAACAAAGATAAGTGATTTCTCTCTTTGTATTTTCTTTTTCTTGTATTAACAACAAAAAAGTCTTTGAATAGTTTTTGCATATTTATTAAAACAATAACTAAACTCATTGGTTATTATAAGAACTAACGAAACTGTTATTATTATAAAACAACCGATATGGAACAGAATTTATCAAAAAAAACTCGTACGGAGAGTGACCTGATAGGTAGTCGTGAAGTGCCGGAAAGTGCACTGTACGGAGTACAGACACTCCGCGGTATCGAAAACTTTCGCATCAGCAAGTTTCATTTAAATGAGTACCCTTTGTTTATCCAGGCATTGGCTATCACAAAGATGGGAGCCGCCGTTGCCAACCGCGAACTGGACTTATTAACCGAAGAACAAACGGATGCTATCTTGAGAGCTTGTAAAGAAATACTTGAAGGAAAGCATCACGAACAGTTCCCCGTAGATATGATTCAGGGAGGAGCGGGTACTACCACGAACATGAATATCAATGAAGTGGTTGCTAACCGGGCATTGGAACTGATGGGGCATCAGCGCGGAGAGTATCAATACTGTTCGCCTAACGATCATGTCAACCGCTCGCAATCTACCAACGATGCTTATCCCACCGCTATCCACATTGGACTTTATTACACTCATCTGAAATTGGTTAAGCATTTCGAAGTGTTGATAGAGGCTTTCCGGAAGAAAGGAAGTGAGTTTGCGCATATCATCAAAATGGGACGTACTCAACTGGAAGATGCCGTACCAATGACTCTCGGACAGACCTTCAACGGGTTTGCGAGTATTCTTGAACATGAAGTGAAGAATCTTGATTTTGCCGCGCAGGACTTTCTGACAGTCAACATGGGAGCCACGGCCATCGGAACCGGAATCACCGCCGAACCGGAATATGCGGAGAAGTGTATTGCCGCTTTGCGCAAGATTACGGGACTGGATATAAAACTTGCCGATGATTTGGTGGGGGCCACTTCGGACACTTCCTGCATGGTAGGTTATTCGGGAGCGATGAGGCGTATAGCTGTCAAAATGAATAAGATATGCAATGACTTGCGGTTGCTGGCTTCCGGTCCGCGTTGCGGATTGGGAGAAATCAATCTGCCGGCTATGCAACCGGGCTCATCCATCATGCCGGGAAAAGTGAACCCGGTGATTCCTGAAGTGATGAACCAGGTGGCTTATAAGGTGATAGGAAATGATCTTTGTGTGGCCATGAGTGGCGAAGCCGCTCAAATGGAGCTGAATGCGATGGAGCCGGTGATGGCGCAATGCTGTTTCGAGTCTGCCGACTTGTTGATGAATGGCTTCGATACCTTGCGTACGTTATGCATCGACGGCATTACAGCCAATGAAGAAAAATGCCGGAGAGATGTGCACAACAGCATTGGCGTAGTGACAGCCCTGAATCCGGTGATTGGTTATAAAAATTCTACCAAGATAGCTAAAGAAGCATTGGAAACAGGAAAGGGAGTGTATGAACTTGTTTTGGAACATAATATCCTTTCCAAGAAAGATTTGGATACCATTCTGGAACCTGAAAATATGATTAAACCAGTCAAACTGGATATTCATCCCAACCGTTGATAGATAGTAAGTGGGAATCGATTCAATAGGGAAATCGCCGGGCAAGTCACTGATCTGCTCCGGCGATTTTGATTATTTGTTACTTTTATTCTATATGGGAATAATTGCTAACTTATCCGGTAAAATAGTTATTGTTCATTACTTTAAAAACAGTGAACTTTGCAACATCATTAGTTATGAACTTAACAAGTAAATTTAGAACCAATTAAAACTATATGGATATGAATGCATTTGACGTTATTATTATCGGTTTTGGCAAGGGAGGGAAGACCCTTGCGGCAGAGTTTGCAAAGCGTGGGCGAAAAGTTGCCATTGTTGAACGTTCGGATAAAATGTATGGAGGAACGTGTATTAATATTGGCTGTATTCCGACCAAGACATTGGTTCATCAGGCTAAAATTGCTTCCGGTATGAAAGACGCTACATTTGAAGAAAGGAGTGAGTTCTATCGCAATGCCATTTCTGTGAAAGAAGCTGTGACAAGTGCATTGAGAAATAAGAATTACCATAATCTGGCAGATAATCCCAATGTAACAGTCTATACAGGTGTAGGCTCTTTTGTCTCTTCCGATGTGGTCTCTGTCCGTACATCTACTGAAGAAATAATGCTGACATCGAAGCAAATTATTATCAATACGGGAGCAGAAACAGTTATTCCTCCCATTGAGGGAGTTGTGGGTAATCCGTTGGTTTATACAAGTACCTCAATCATGGAATTGACCGAGCTTCCCCGCCGACTGGTTATTATCGGTGGCGGTTACATCGGTTTGGAGTTTGCGTCTATGTATGCTTCGTTCGGTTCACAGGTGACCGTACTCGAAAGTTATCCTGAACTGATTGTGCGTGAAGACCGGGATATTGCTGCAAGTGTAAAAGAAACATTAGAGAAGAAAGGCATTGTTTTTCGAATGAATGCAAAGGTTCAATCTGTGAAACATATCGAAGATGGAGCACTCGTTGTTTTTTCTGATTCACAAACTGGCGAGGTGGTGGAACTTGAAGCTGATGCTGTATTGCTGGCTACAGGACGCCGGCCGAACACGAAAGATCTGAATTTGGAAGTTGCCGGAGTGGAGGCGGATGCACGCGGAGCGATCATTGTGGATGAATACCTGAAAACAACCCAACCGAATATACGTGCCGTTGGTGATGTGAAAGGTGGTTTGCAGTTCACTTATATTTCATTGGATGATTACCGGATTATCCGGGAGGATCTGTTTGGCGATAAAGAACGGAAAACGAATGATCGCAATCCGGTTAGCTACTCTGTTTTTATTGATCCTCCATTAGCACGTATCGGATTGAATGAAGAAGAGGCTCGTAAGCTGAATTTGGATATTATTATCAAGAAATTGCCCGTTATGGCGATACCAAGAGCGAAAACATTGGGAGAAACGGACGGCCTGTTGAAAGCTGTCATTGATAAGAATACGGGAAAAATATTGGGCTGTATGCTGTTTGCGCCTGATTCCAGCGAAGTAATCAATATAGTTGCTGTTGCAATGAAGACAGGTCAGGATTATACTTTCCTGCGTGACTTCATTTTTACTCATCCTAGTATGAGCGAGGCGTTAAATGATTTGTTTTCATAGTAGTAAGAATGAGTATAATCTTCTCCCATAAAGTTTAAAAAACATCAAAGTATCTGCCACCTGCAACAAAACGCTTGTAATGTATTAGTAAATAGGAAGTTGGAGCGTTGCAGATACCTGTTGCAGATACGTTGCAGATAAAGTATCTGCAACGCATAATATAACTGAAGAAAAGCCCTTGATTTCTTTATGCAAAGCTATGGGAGGTTCATGGTATCCCTATAAGGAGACTGCAGTATCTACGTACAGAAACTGCGGTATCCATACATGGACACTGTCGTTTCCTGCCTTGGAAACGCTCATTTCCTACGGTGGGAACTGGAGTTTCCCGCCTCGGAACTGTAGTCTCTTATGCTGGAAACTGAAGTTTGCTTACTTGGAACTATAATTTCTTTTGCTTGAAAAATAGTTAAGTCATGCTCCTACTCACTTTTGTATCAAAAGAAAATATGTACAAAACTACGGCACTTAGAAATAAATGCCGTATATTTGTACATAATAAGACAAGAGTGATATGGATGATAAATTGAGACTTCTGATAGAAGAACATGGAGGATATGTCACCCGTAAAGAGATTATCGGTAACTGTTATCTGTATTAATAAATCTAATTGCTTGAAACATATTGTTTTAAGCTTGTGAGCAAAGTGCTCTAATTATAGAATGTAAGAAGTTCAACTAAAATCAAGACGCTTATGACAAGGTATGAGAGTAAAAGTTACTCTCATCTTACTGTCATACTTACTCTCATACCTGTAACTCCGATGAATAAAGGCTTTTCAAACGATTGATGAGAGTATGAGAGTAAAATTGCTTATTTATTTTTATTGGTGACGGATTTCAGTCAGAAATAAGAAACAGGATTATATTTTATCAAATTCATTTTAATACAGAACTTCCTATATTTATTTCCATATTTCTGCTACCTTTCAAAAAAAACATATATCTTTGTCATACGCTTTCAGCCCATCAGCGTGATGAAATAGACAGAAAGCGGTTTTTATTTCCTATATGGAGTAAAAGCGTATTATCTCTCGACCTTAAAAATAGCAAACTTTCAAAAGAGAGAGATGATACGGTAGATACTCCACGTGAACGGCTGTATATCAACATATCCGTAAGAGATGTGTTATATATAAACGATTGACGTGGGTGTCTGCTGTTATCATTATCTTCTTTAAAGGTGTTGCTAGCCTTAAGGTCGGATAATGGTACAGCAGCATCTGCGTCTTTCTTGTATTCGGCCGGTTATCAATTACCCCACAATTTAACCTAGCCAATCTCCATCCGGCGGACTGCAAAAAGAGTGGATGCTCGTTGTGCTAATATACATGAATAAAACATTATTCATCCCTTATTGTATCACACATAAAAGAACAAACGCTATGGCACAATGGATTAGTATAGAAGAAGCGGCTGCAAAGTACGGATTCGAGACAGAATATATCTGGGTCTTGATAGAGATAAGAGAAATCATCGTGGACTACCAAAGAGCCGACATCGACATCATCGACGATGAAAGTATTCAGGATTTTATCAACCGGAATAAAAAGGGGATTACATTGATGTATATCGAAAAGTTGGAACGATATTGCATGGATAAATCTCAAGTCTGTTCAATATACGCATCACTTTTAGGCAAACAAGATAAGGAAATCACCATGTATAAAGGAGCTAAATTTTTGTATGATGCACTGCAGAGCAAATGGTTGAAGCAATGTGACCGGATGCGGCATTTAGAAAAAGAACTTGCATTGGAGCAGACCACTTGCCGTACGTGTTGGCTGAAAAGGTTATGTATGATAATTAGGAAGTAAATTTGATTAACTATCATTTTTCCAATATTTATAGATGATAAATAGGATGAAAATTGAACTAATAAGAACTTCTTATTAGTCTGTGAGTGGTGGATGAAACTGATGCTCTATTGTAAGTTCAATCTTCAAAAGAGCAAATATAAAGGTACGGGCGTCGGATTAAGTGAACAACAGCGACTTTGAGCGAACAAAAAACAGATAAATTGTGTTTATTTATTCTAATTATATATCTTTGTCCCGAATTATAAACACGTAAATTTATGAAAAAGATTTTTGGTGCTTTAATGATTGCCGTATGTATCGGTATGGCGATGCCTGCCCAGGCGCAAATACACTTTGGTGTAAAAGGAGGTTTGAACTTGTCGAAGGCGAGTTTCTCTAATGTAGGCGATAACTTTAAGAAGGATAATTTTACCGGTTTCTTTATTGGTCCGATGGCCGAGTTTAATATTCCAATCGTAGGGTTGGGAGTAGATGCTGCTTTGCTTTTTGCTCAAAGAGGTATAAAGGTTTCTGAGGGAAACGAGGATTATACTGTTAAGCAAAACGGTATTGATATTCCTGTAAACCTGAAATATACAATCGGTTTGGGAAGTCTGGCAGGTATTTATCTCGCTGCAGGTCCTGATTTTTATTTCGATTTTGCGGGAAATAAAACGATTGAAGGCGTAAAAACCGACAAGAAGAAAGCTGAAGTCGGCATTAACGTTGGTGCGGGTGTGAAATTGCTCAATCATTTGCAGGTTGGTGCCAATTATAATATCCCGTTGGGAGACACTGCCAAATTTGAAGGAACAGACGCTTCTTATAAGACTAAGACTTGGCAGGTATCTGTTGCCTATATTTTTTAGATAGTCTGTCACTTTACATCGTATATAAAAAAGAGTTTCCGGTCAACGGGAACTCTTTTTTTTGTTCGAGGGCTGCCCTGTTGCAGCCTCGAAACTGTTTCTGCCCAATCCTGCCTTAAGAAGCGTTTTTCTTTTGAGTGTTCTCTCTTCCTTCTTTTTCATTCCCCATTTTTTTATTGTATTTTTGTACCTGCAATGAAAAAATATGTAGATGTCATATTACCGCTTCCGCTTCCGAAGAGTTTCACTTACTCTTTGCCGGACGAATGTGCGGAAGATGTGAAGATAGGCTGCCGTGTGGTAGTTCCTTTCGGGCGAAAGAAGTTTTATACGGCTATCGTCCTTAACGTTCATTATTGTGCTCCAACGGAGTACGAAGTGAAAGATATATCTGCATTGCTGGATGCTTCTCCCATTTTACTACCCGTTCAGTTCAAATTTTGGGAATGGATAGCCGATTACTATCTCTGTACACAGGGAGATGTGTATAAAGCGGCACTTCCTTCCGGTCTGAAGCTGGAGAGTGAAACGATTGTTGAATATAATCCCGATTTTGAGGCGGATGCGCCATTGCCGGAACGGGAACAACGCATTTTGGATTTACTTGCCGTAGATGCGCAGCAGTCCGTCACTAAACTGGAGAAAGACAGCGGCATAAAAAATATTCTTACCGCCATCAAGTCCCTGCTCGATAAAGAAGCCATTTTTGTAAAGGAAGAATTGAAACGTACTTATAAGCCTAAGACAGAGGCACGGGTGCGGCTTGCGGGTACGGCAGATGAAAAGCAACTCCATATTCTGTTTGATATTCTGTCTCGTGCTCCGAAGCAACTGGCGTTGCTCATGAAGTATGTAGAGTATTCAGGTATTTTAGGAACCGGAACTCCGAAAGAAGTCTCCAAGAAAGAATTGTTGCAACGGGCTAATGTGGCTCCTTCGGTACTGAACGGGCTGGTGGATAAGAAGATTTTCGAAATCTACTATCACGAAATCGGACGGTTGAATAAACAGGAGAAAGAAGTAGTCGAGCTGAACTCCTTGAACGAGTTTCAGCAACGGGCACATGATGAGATCGTTCAGTCTTTTCAGGAGAAAAACGTGTGTCTGCTTCATGGAGTAACGTCCAGCGGGAAGACGGAAGTGTATATTCATCTGATCGAAGAAACGATTCGTCAGGGAAAGCAAGTCTTATATTTGTTGCCGGAGATTGCCTTGACTACTCAAATTACAGAGCGTCTGCAACGGGTTTTCGGTGCTCGCCTGGGGATCTACCATTCTAAATTCCCCGATGCCGAACGGGTTGAAATATGGCGGAAACAACTGGGAGAGAACGGGTACGATATTATCCTGGGTGTTCGCTCTTCCGTGTTTCTTCCTTTCCGGAATCTGGGACTGGTGATTGTGGACGAAGAGCACGAAAATACGTATAAGCAACAAGATCCTGCTCCCCGCTATCATGCCCGTAGCGCAGCGATTGTACTGGCTGCCATGTACGGAGCTAAAACTTTGTTGGGAACGGCTACTCCTTCCATCGAGTCGTGGCAGAATGCAGGGGAGGGGAAATATGGTTTTGTACAACTAAAAGAACGATATAAAGAAATTCAATTGCCGGAGATTATTCCGGTGGATATAAAGGAATTGCATCGTAAAAAGAGGATGGTGGGACAATTCTCACCGCTCTTGATACAATACATGAAAGAGGCTTTGGAACAGGAAGAGCAAGTGATTCTCTTTCAGAACCGTCGCGGGTTTGCTCCGATGGTGGAGTGTCGTACTTGCGGTTGGGTGCCCAAGTGTAAGAATTGCGACGTGAGCCTTACCTATCATAAAGGGATCAATCAGCTAACCTGTCATTATTGCGGTTATACCTACCAACTGCCGAAATCCTGTCCTGCCTGCGAAGGTACGGAACTGGTGAACCGTGGCTTTGGTACGGAAAAGATTGAAGATGACATTAAAATCCTTTTTCCCGAAGCGGCAGTGGCACGAATGGACTTGGATACCACACGCACCCGCTCTGCTTATGAAAAGATTATTGCGGATTTCGAACAGGGAAAGACGGATATATTGATCGGCACGCAAATGGTTTCAAAAGGATTGGATTTCGATCATGTCAGTATTGTAGGTATACTGAATGCCGATACGATGCTGAATTATCCGGATTTTCGTTCCTATGAACGGGCTTTCCAGTTGATGGCGCAAGTAGCGGGACGTGCCGGACGTAAGAACAAGCGGGGTAGGGTGGTGCTGCAAACCAAGAGCATCGAGCATCCTATCATTCATCAGGTCATTGCCAATGATTATGAAGACATGGTAGGCGGGCAGTTGGCGGAACGGCAGATGTTCCATTATCCTCCTTATTACCGGTTGGTATATGTTTATCTGAAAAATCATAATGAAGCGTTGCTGGATCAGATGGCGGTAGTGATGGCGGATAAGCTGCGGGCGGTATTTGGCAATCGGGTGTTGGGGCCGGATAAACCTCCTGTTGCCCGTATCCAAACGTTGTTTATCAAAAAGATTGTCGTAAAGATTGAGCAGAACGCTCCGATGGGACGTGCCCGGGAGTTGCTGTTGCGCATCCAACGGGAGATGTTGGAAGATGAACGCTATAAATCTTTGATTGTCTACTATGATGTAGACCCTATGTGATTGAATATTTTTCCCCCTAATAAAAACCTTTAATCATTTAATTAACTAACCATGAAACGACTTACTATTTTTTCCCTGACTTGTCTCTTTAGTATGGGCGCAGTTTTTGCCCAGCAAGGAGTCACTCAATGTGGTGTTCCGACAGGACAACCGAAGTTCCCTTTACAGACTTATCAGGAATTGCCCGACCCTGCTGCGCCGTCTGATAAAGAATGGGCGGCAGTGACAACAACACAAGTGTCTTGGGGTACAACAGACGTCCGGTACGCAAAACACGGGCTTCCCCGGTTGAAGAACCAGCAAACGGTTGCTTTGAAAGGCTGGCGTGGTGAACGTGTGAACGCGCAAGCGGTTGTATGGACTGGTGTAGAACTGAAAGACCTGAATTTCAGCTTTGGTGATTTCAAAGACAAGAAAGGAAATGTTCTTCCCCAAGATGCATTCACCGGCGGTTTTGTTCGTTATGTGATGACGGATGAATTGAACAAAGACGGTCGAGGTGCCTGCGGACACCGGAAAGCGGTGGATTATGATTCATTATTGGTGGCCGACCCTATTGATACCAGTCTGAAAGCAATGGCTTTGCCTGCCCGCACAGTTCAACCTGTCTGGGTGCAGTGTTGGATTCCTCAATCGGCTGTTCCCGGAACGTATAAAGGAGAGTTGCTAATCAACGACGGCTCTCGTCTGTTGCAACGCCTGAATCTGGAAATTACGGTTTCTTCCCGCGAACTTCCGGCGCCTTCGGAGTGGGCTTACCACTTGGATTTGTGGCAAAGTCCCTATGCAGTGGCACGTTACTATCAGGTTCCTCTATGGAGCCAGGAGCATTTAGACGCCATGCGTCCTTTGATGAAAATGCTGGCAGACGCCGGACAAAAGATTATCACGGCTACTTTGATGCACAAACCCTGGAACGGTCAGACGGAAGATTATTTTGATACAATGGTTACCTGGATGAAACGGGCGGACGGCACATGGTCTTTCGACTATACCATTTTCGACCGTTGGGTAGAATTTATGATGAGTGTGGGCATTGACAAACAGATCAACTGTTATTCAATGGTTCCCTGGGAGTTGTCATTCCAGTATTACGACCAGGCAACCAACTCTCTGAAATTTGTGAAAACTGCTCCGGGTGAAGAGGCTTACGAAGAGATGTGGGTAGCAATGCTTTCGTCTTTCTCCAAGCACCTGAAAGAAAAAGGATGGTTCGATATCTGCGCTATTGCAATGGATGAACGTCCGATGGAAGTGATGCAGAAGACCTTGAAGGTGATTCGTAAGGCTGATCCGGATTTCAAAGTTTCGTTGGCAGGAAATTACCATGCGGAGATTGAGCCCGATTTGTATGATTACTGTATCGTAATCGGACAGAACTTCCCCGAAGAAGTACGTCTCCGCCGTGTGGCAGAGAACAAACGTACCAACTATTACACCTGCTGTACGGAAGCGCATCCCAATACATTTACTTTCTCCGATCCTGCAGAAGCTGTCTGGATAAGTTATTATTCTTCTAAGAAACACCTGGACGGTTATTTGCGTTGGGCATACAACAGCTGGCCATTGGAACCGCTGCTTGATTCCCGTTTCCGCAGTTGGGCAGGTGGAGATACGTATCTTGTATATCCGGGTGCCCGTAGCTGTATCCGTTTCGAACGCTTGATTGAAGGAATTCAGGCGCACGAGAAGATAAATATCCTCCGTCAGGAATTTGAGAAAAAGGGAAATAAAGCCGGATTAAAGAAAATAGAGAAAATGCTTGCTCCGTTCAACTTGGGTAGTATGCCAGAAACCCCGGCAGCAGTAACCGTGAACCGGGCAAATCAAATATTGAACTCATTGTAAATGATTGTTCGTTAAATGGGAATTTAGGGGCGTAGCGCCCCAACAAGGTTTCCATTCGGCATGTTATCGTTTTAGACATACCCTAAAGGGTGGAACTGTATCTCTTTCAGGGAATACCGAATGGAAACCTTGCTCCGGCGCTAGCCGGTAAATGGGAATTTATCGGTTAAATGAGAATTTATCGGTTAGGCTGAAAGCCTTACAATTATATATTTATTGGGGTGCCCTGAAAGGGCTTAATTATATAGCGTAGGGCAACGCCCTACGAAAAAAACACACCAGCCACAAGCCCTGAAAGGGCGGAACTGTATACAATTATGCCCTTTCAGGGCGCAAATTCAGATTGCCGTTTTTACGTAGGGCGTTGCCCTACGCTATATA
>NZ_GG774814.1:67088-132695 GCF_000163675.1 Bacteroides sp. D22
ACGCCCTACGAAAAAACACACCAGCCACAAGCCCTGAAAGGGCGGAACTGTATACAATTATGCCCTTTCAGGGCGCAAATTCAGATTGCCGTTTTTACGTAGGGCGTTGCCCTACGCTATATAATTAAGCCCTTTCAGGGCACTCCGCAAAATTATCATTTAGCTTATTCTTGAATCTGTTAAAACTGAAATTATGAAAAAGATATTGTTTGTCTGCCTTGGAAATATCTGCCGTAGCTCTACGGCTGAAGGCGTGATGCTTCATTTGATAAAAGAAGCGGGATTGGAAAAAGAGTTTGTGATAGATTCCGCCGGAATCTTGTCTTATCATCAGGGCGAACTGCCGGACAGCCGGATGCGTGCTCACGCGGCTCGTCGCGGTTATCAACTGGTGCATCGTTCGCGCCCCGTCCGTATAGAAGATTTCTATCATTTTGATTTGATAATCGGTATGGACGACCGGAATATAGATGATCTGAAAGACAAAGCACCTTCTCCCGAAGAATGGAAAAAGATTCATCGCATGACAGAGTACTGCACCCGTATTCCTGCAGATCATGTCCCCGACCCCTATTATGGAGGGGCTGAAGGATTTGAATATGTACTCGATGTGTTGGAAGACGCTTGTGCCGGCCTGCTTACTTCTTTAACTCCGGATAGCTGATCCGGGTATGATAAGCAATCTTTAGTTTTTCCTTGAATACAGCTTTCACAGTTGCTATATCCTTGAAAGTGATAGGACATTCTTTAAAGTAACCTTCAGTAACCTGTGAGTCGATAATCTTGTCGACCAGGTTGCTGATTGTTTCTTCCGTATATTCCGGAAGACTGCGCGAGGCAGCTTCCACAGCATCCGCCATCATCAGGATAGCCTGCTCTTTGGTAAACGGATTCGGTCCGGGATAAGTGAACAATTCTTCATTCGGCTCTTCGTCCGGATGCTCGTTCTTCCAGGAAATATAGAAATATTTTGTTTTTCCCCGTCCGTGATGGGTGCTGATAAAATCTTTGACCGCTTTAGGCAGATTGTGTTTATCCGCCAGTTTCAATCCATCCGTCACATGGCTGATAACGACCTGTGCACTTTGTTCGTAATTCAAATTCTTATGCGGATTAACCCCTCCCGACTGATTCTCCGTAAAGAAAGCCGGATTTTCCATCTTCCCGATATCGTGATACAAAGCCCCCGTACGTACTAACTGGCTTTTTGCTCCAATGCGGATAGCGGCTTCTGCTGCCAGATTAGCCACCTGCATGGAATGTTGGAAGGTTCCGGGAACCGTTTCAGACATCTGCCGCAAAAGATCGTTATTGATATTCGAAAGTTCCACCAAAGTAACATTGGAAGTAAATCCGAAAGTCTTTTCCAATAAGAATAATAAAGGATAAGTGAATAATAACAGGATTCCGTTAATGATAAAGTAAGTATACATACGTATGTTCAACTTCGAGAAGTCGGTGGAAAGACCATTCTCCGTCATCAGTTCGAAAGCAAAATAAATGGCTGCATAAGTCAGTATCACTAATAAGGCCGTTCGGAAAAGCTGGGATCTCTGCGATAGTTCCCTTAGGCTGAATATCGCCACTAATCCCGCTGCCAACTGCGTCAGAATAAACTCATGAGGGAAGCGCAAGGAGATGGAGCATATCAATATAGTGATGACATGCGTCAGAAAAGCGGTTCTCGAATCAAGAAAGACACGGATGATAATCGGCAGCATCGCGTAGGGGATGATGTACACATTAAATATATTATGTGTCACCATGAAAGCCGTTATGACGCTGTAGAACACAATCAGGGTGAATAGTAACGACAGACTGCCTTTCCGTTGATAATAGTCTTTCCGGAATAAATCGAGATAAAGCATGAAACAAAGCATCAGCATACCCACAAACAGAACCTGACCTCCGAGAATCAAACGGTTTTGTCCCATAGACTCGTTGCGTTTGATGGATTCTTTGCGCAATGATTCGAGGATATTATAGGTATGCGGACTAACGATCTCTCCACGGTCGATAATCTTCTGCCCGCTGACTACCAGTCCGTTTGCCCAGGAATAATTATTTAATATCTCCTCTTTGGCGGCCTGGGTGCGCTCCTCGTCAAAAGTGAGGTTGGGAGTAATGTATTCGTTCAGCGCGCATTGCCTTAATACTTCCCGGTTGAAATGGGTCGAGTCTGCTGTCAGCAGGTGTTCATACGCTTTCTTTACCGTGTAAATGTTTTCGGTAGCCTGCGGGTTGGCAAGTTTATCGTCAATCACCATGACGGATGAAGTGCTGTCTTTTTGAAGCTGTTGTATATTCTCTGTCGATACGATACCTGCCTGATAGATTTCTTTTAAGGTACGCTCGATATACCGTAAATAATCAATGGAAGGAAGAATACCTTTCAGATTGGTATGATAATTCTCTTTCAACTTGGCGATTGCGTCTTTCTCGATGTTTTTATCCAATTGGTAATAAGGCTGGAAGAAAGCCATCAGACTGTCCTGCTCTCTTTTTACTACCGCATCCTCTTTATAAATAGGAAAGTCGAAAGTAGCGATCAGCTGCCCATATTTCCAGGGCTTATTGATGTCAAACTGGTAATTGAATTTTCCGTCACGTGGCAGGAAATAGACAATCAGCGTCACAGTGCCCACAAATAGCAGTGATTTATATAGTAAATCTCTCCATGAAAAACTTTTTTTCTTCTTCAAATGTTCCATATCCACTGAAATTTTTGCGAAAAGTACAAAAAAAAACAATAGTGTGGAAAAAAAGGTTTAATTTTGCCACGATTTACCTATACTAACCCAAATTATGGCAGAAAGAAAAGTAAGAGTTCGTTTTGCTCCAAGTCCTACGGGAGCACTGCACATCGGTGGTGTGCGTACAGCTTTGTATAATTATCTATTTGCGCGTCAACACGGCGGAGACTTGATATTTCGTATTGAAGATACTGATTCTAACCGGTTCGTTCCGGGAGCGGAAGAGTATATACTCGAATCTTTTAAGTGGTTGGGTATCCACTTTGATGAAGGAGTGAGCTTCGGTGGCGAATGTGGTCCGTACCGCCAGTCGGAGCGCCGCGAAATCTACAAGAAATATGTGCAGGTTTTGCTGGAAAATGGAAAAGCATACATCGCTTTTGATACTCCGGAGGAACTGGACGCTAAGCGTGCCGAAATTGCTAACTTCCAATATGACGCATCTACTCGCGGAATGATGCGCAACTCATTAACCATGCCGAAGGAAGAAGTGGATGCACTGATTGCTGAAGGCAAACAATACGTCGTTCGTTTCAAAATCGAACCGAATGAAGATGTACATGTGAATGACCTGATTCGTGGCGAAGTAATTATCAACTCATCCATTCTGGATGATAAAGTGCTTTATAAATCGGCTGATGAACTGCCGACTTACCATCTGGCAAATATCGTGGACGACCATTTGATGGGAGTTTCCCACGTGATTCGTGGTGAAGAATGGCTGCCTTCCGCTCCTTTGCATGTGTTGTTGTACCGTGCTTTCGGCTGGGAAGATACAATGCCGGAATTTGCCCACCTGCCTTTATTGCTGAAACCGGAAGGTAATGGAAAATTAAGTAAACGTGACGGTGACCGTCTCGGATTCCCTGTATTCCCACTGGAATGGCACGATCCGAAATCGGGAGAAATCTCTTCAGGTTATCGTGAATCGGGGTATCTGCCGGAAGCAGTGATTAATTTCCTTGCTTTATTGGGATGGAACCCGGGCAATGACCAGGAAGTGATGTCAATGGACGAATTGATTAAATTGTTTGATCTTCACCGTTGCAGCAAGTCGGGTGCCAAGTTCGACTATAAAAAGGGAATATGGTTCAACCATCAATATATACAGCAGAAACCTAACGAAGAAATTGCGGAACTGTTCTTGCCTTTCCTGAAAGAACATGGCGTAGAAGCTCCTTTCGAAAAGGTGGTGACTGTGGTTGGTATGATGAAAGATCGGGTAAGTTTCATTAAAGAACTGTGGGACGTATGTAGCTTCTTCTTCGTTGCTCCTACCGAATATGATGAAAAGACGGTGAAGAAACGTTGGAAAGAAGACTCTGCAAAATGTATGACCGAATTGGCAGAAGTGATTGCCGGCATTGAAGACTTTAGTATTGAAGGACAGGAAAAAGTCGTTATGGACTGGATTGCGGAGAAAGGTTATCATACAGGTAATATCATGAATGCTTTCCGTCTGACATTAGTGGGTGAAGGAAAAGGCCCGCACATGTTCGATATTTCCTGGGTATTGGGCAAAGAGGAGACGATAGCTCGCATGAAACGTGCGGTAGAGGTTTTGAAGTAATCGACACAGTACTATGCTTTACGACCTGGCAATAGTCATTTATGACTTTATCGTCCATTTGGCTGCTCCGTTTAGCCGTAAGCCCCGAAAGATGATGAAAGGGCATTGGGTAGTGTATGAACTCCTGCGGCAGCAAGTGGAGAAAGGGGAACAGTATATTTGGTTTCACGCTGCTTCACTGGGAGAGTTTGAACAAGGGCGTCCTCTGATAGAAATGATTCGTGCGAAGTATCCTAACTATAAGATATTGCTGACATTTTTCTCTCCTTCCGGTTACGAGGTGCGTAAGCATTACCGGGGGGCGGATATTGTCTGCTATCTGCCGTTTGATAAACCGCGGAATGTGAAAAAGTTCCTGGATATTGCAAATCCTTGCATGGCGTTCTTTATCAAATATGAGTTTTGGAAGAATTATCTGGATGAGCTTCACAAACGCCGTATTCCGGTATATAGTGTATCGTCTATCTTCCGTCGCGAACAAATATTCTTTAAATGGTACGGTGGAACTTATCGCAATGTATTGAAAGATTTCGATCATCTGTTTGTTCAGAATGAGGCATCCAAACGTTACTTGTCGAAAATTGGTATCAGCCGTGTGACAGTAGTGGGAGATACCCGTTTTGACCGCGTGTTGCAAATCCGTGAGGAGGCTAAAGAACTCCCGTTGGTAGAGAAATTTAAAGGAACCAATTCCTTTACTTTTGTTGCCGGAAGCTCATGGGGACCTGACGAAGATTTATTCCTCGAATATTTCAATAACCATCCGGAAATGAAACTGATTATTGCTCCGCATGTGATCGACGAGAATCACCTGGTTGAAATCATCAGTAAATTGAAACGTCCGTATGTGCGCTATACCCGTGCTGACGAAAGGAATGTATTGAAAGCGGATTGTCTCATAATAGACTGCTTCGGACTGCTGTCCTCTATTTACCGTTATGGCGAAATTGCTTATATCGGTGGTGGTTTCGGAGTCGGTATTCATAACACATTGGAAGCGGCTGTATATGGTATTCCGGTGATTTTCGGACCGAAGTATCAGAAATTTATGGAAGCCGTTCAATTGATCGAAGCAAAAGGCGCTTATTCCATCAAAG
Source organism: Bacteroides sp. D22 (assembly GCF_000163675.1). Lineage (NCBI taxonomy): Bacteria > Pseudomonadati > Bacteroidota > Bacteroidia > Bacteroidales > Bacteroidaceae > Bacteroides > Bacteroides sp. D22. The sequence continues at coordinate 72,509 of NZ_GG774814.1, forward strand.
ATTATGATGAACTGAAAACTTTGCTGGATCGTTTCCTGACGGATGAATTGTTCTTGCGTGAAACCGGAACAAATGCAGGTTATTATGTGACTAGTAATGCCGGAGCTACAGAAAAGATTATGCACATGATTAATTTTTGATTAGAGGAAATAGTGTCGAAAAGAGATGAATCCAATGAATTCGCTTTTTGTAAAAAAACGGCTTTATAAAAAATCTTATAAAAACAGCGGGATGTTCTTTCATTAGAATGTCCCGCTGTTTTTATTAACTTGTTAGAGTCTGCTATTTATCTTCCTTATACCATTGCGAATACATCAAATAATTGTGAGCAATCTTCTGATTCAGTTCTTTGGCTTGTTCAGGATCTACCTTTTTAATGAATTTCGCGGGTACCCCTCCCCAAATGCTTCCCGGCTCAATGATGGTATTGCTTAATACCAGAGAACCGGCGGCAACGATTGCTCCTTCGCCAACTACGACGTGATCTAGGACGGTTGACCCCATGCCCACCAAGGCGTAATCTTTGATGGTTGCCCCATGAATGGTAACATTATGCCCTACGGATACATGATCGCCAATTTCAATAGTCGATTTTTGATATAATGTATGCAAGACACTTCCATCCTGAATGTTGACACCATTGCCGATTCGTATGGAGTTGACGTCACCTCTTAATACCGTATTAAACCAAATGCTACAATCATTTCCTATTTTTACATCTCCTATAATAGTTGCATTATCTGCGAGGAAGCAGTTTTCCCCGATTTCGGGAGTAAAACCTCGTACTGATTTAATTAAAGCCATATAATATTTGTTTCTAATAAAGTTTTTTATTTAATGCAGTTCTATGTTGTACGACACCCGGGTGTCGTGATGGCTGAGACCCGGGTCTCAGTATGCTTGACACCCGGGTGTCAGACAAGTTCTTTTTAAAGGGAAGCAGTTGCCTCTTGTAACCAAACTTTTTCTTCTTCGTTAAGATCCGGTGACAACTTCTCGTAGACAGTCTGATGGTAATTGTTTAACCATTCAATTTCTTCATTTGTCAGCATCTCCTTGATGATCCCTTTTTTGCAGATTGGGCATAAAGTGATAGTTTCAAACTTAAGATATTCTCCAAACATTCCCTCTCCATCTTTGCAAACCAACGTCAGGTTCTCCGTACGTATCCCGTGACTGCCTGCTTTATAAACACCAGGCTCATTGGAAGTAACCATGCCGGGCTGCAAAATGACAGGATTCTCATTCATACGAATGCTTTGCGGACCTTCGTGTACACTCAGGAAATGTCCGACGCCATGTCCTGTGCCATGAAGAAAATTCATTCTGTAGTTCCAGATAGGCATACGAGCTAGTACATCGAGCTGGGCTCCACGGGTTCCGGTAGGGAATTTGGCCATAGCCAACGCGATGTGTCCTTTTAATATAAGGGTATAATCCGTTTTTTCTTCCTCTGTAAGTTCGCCTAAGGCAATGGTTCGGGTGATGTCAGTGGTTCCGTCCAGATATTGGGCTCCTGAATCTAAGAGTAAGAACCCTCTGGGCTGAAGAGTCACGTCACTTTCCGGGGTAGCCGAATAATGTACGATTGCCCCATGTTCTTTATACCCTGCAATCGTGTCGAAACTTTCCCCCATGTAGAGAGGCTGTGCAGCCCTAAACTCATGCAATTTTTTATCTATACTTAATTCTGTCTCTTTTCCGGTAGATACGGATTCTTCCAGCCATTTGAGGAATTTGACGAGTGCTACTCCATCCCGTCGCATGGCAGCGTGGATGCCGGCGATCTCCTGCTCATTGCGAATCGCTTTTAATAATGCGACGGGCGACTCGCCACGAAGAATAGAACATTGCGGATTAATAGATGAATAGATAGAATAATTCGTTTTCCGTGGGTCAATCAAAATGTTTTTTCCTGGAAAAGAATTCAGGAATGTCTCTACCTCATCATACTTCTGTATTCCAATCTGCCGTTCCTTTAGATAAGTCTCTACCTCTGCCGTCACTTTCTCCGGTGAAATAAAATAAGTCACTTCATCCTGTGTGATTAACAGGTAACTTACTATGACCGGATTGCAATGTACATCGTTTCCTCGCAAATTGAGAGTCCATGCGATCTCGTCGAGCGCGGATATGAATAAAGCATAGACACCTTTCTTTTTCAACTCCGTACGGATGGCGGATATTTTCTCTTCACAGCTTTTTCCTGCATATTTGATATCATAAATAAAGGCAGGAGAATCAGGCATGGCGGGCCGGTCTTTCCAAATGCTACTCAATGGATCTCCAAATATGTCAACCTGTAACTGATGTGCCGCCAGTTCTTCTTTCATCTGTTCGACCTGTTGCACAGAAAACATTTTCCCGTCGATACTTACAGATTCTCCAGGTTTTAAGTGTTGGCAGAGAAATTCTGTAATACTGGGAGTCTCCGGCAACATCTCTTTATATAAGGTAATGCCGCTGCCCTCCAATTCCTTCGTAGCTTGCAGAAAATAACGCGAGTCGGTCCATAATCCTGCTTTATCCATCAGGATAACCGCTGTTCCGGCAGAACCAGTAAAACCGGAAATCCACTCCCGTGACATCCAGTGGGGAGCCACATATTCACTAAGATGAGGGTCGGTGCTGGGAATAATGAACGCTTTGATAGAATTGGGATGAAAGGTCATGCGCAGTGCATGCACTCGCTCTTTTATGCTCTGTTTCATACTTTATTATATTATTATAGACATGTAAGTGTTTCAAAGGTACTAACTTTCTGCATTTAATAACTTGTTTATGAATAGTTTTTGAGAAATATTTGCCGAAAGTTTTGTGAATAAAGAAAGTATGTGTAATTTTGCGGCGCAATTTGACTGCGGAATTTTTTAATCATAACATATTAATAGTAACAAAATGATTGTAGTACCTGTAAAAGAAGGCGAAAACATTGAAAAAGCGCTGAAGAAGTTCAAAAGAAAATTTGAAAAGACTGGCATTGTAAAAGAGTTGAGAAGCAGACAACAGTTTGATAAACCGTCTGTAACTAAAAGACTTAAGAAAGAACGCGCAGTTTACGTACAACAACTTCAGCAAGTAGAAGATTAATAATTCGTAATTTCCTTTGAATTATTGAATTCTTTTCATACATTCGTTGCACGATTTTAGATGTAGCGATATTATGTTGATAGAATCTTTTCTTGATTATCTCCAGTATGAGCGGAACTATTCTGAAAAAACCGTTCTTGCGTACGGTGAAGATATAAAGCAACTGCAGGAGTTTGCTCAGGAAGAGTATGGAAAATTTAATCCGTTAGAGGTCGAGGCGGAGCTGATTCGTGAATGGATTGTTTCATTGATGGATAAAGGGTATACCTCAACTTCTGTAAATCGTAAGCTAAGTTCGCTCCGAACGTTTTACAAGTATCTCTTGAGGCAGGGAGAAACGACTATAGATCCTTTGCGTAAAATAAAAGGACCTAAAAACAAAAAACCGTTGCCTGTGTTCTTAAAAGAGAACGAAATGAATCGGTTATTGGATGAAACGGATTTTGGCGAAGGATTTAAAGGCTGTCGGGATCGGTTGATTATTGAAATGTTTTATGCTACCGGCATGAGGCTTTCGGAATTGATAGGTCTGGATAATAAGGATGTGGATTTTTCGGCTTCTCTTCTGAAAGTGACCGGGAAAAGAAACAAGCAACGGCTGATTCCGTTCGGTGACGAACTGCAGGAGTTGATGCTTGAATATATTAATGTAAGAAACGAAACGATTCCGGAAAGGTCGGAAGCTTTCTTTATTAGAGAGAATGGTGAACGGCTTTACAAGAATCTAGTCTATAATTTAGTGAAACGGAACCTGTCAAAGGTGGCGACGTTGAAGAAAAAGAGCCCTCACGTGTTGAGGCATACTTTTGCTACCACAATGCTGAACAATGAAGCAGAACTGGGAGCGGTAAAAGAACTTTTGGGTCACGAGAGCATAACAACTACCGAGATCTACACACATGCCACATTTGAAGAACTTAAAAAAGTGTATAAACAAGCTCATCCAAGAGCTTAAAAAAAGGAGGTAAGTATGGATGTTAGAATTCAATCAATTCACTTTGATGCGTCAGAGCAATTGCAGGCATTTATTCAGAAGAAAGTGTCCAAGTTGGAAAAATATTACGAAGATATAAAGAAAGTAGAGGTGTCATTAAAGGTAGTTAAACCAGAGGTTGCTGAAAACAAGGAAGCGGGCATTAAAATATTGATCCCAAATGGAGAGTTTTATGCAAGCAAAGTATGCGATACATTTGAAGAAGCAATTGATTTAGATGTGGAAGCACTCGGAAAACAGCTGGTTAAATACAAGGAAAAGCAACGTAGCAAATAAAAAAATCCCAAATATTTTGCGGGAAAGAAATAAATAACTAAATTTGCAGCCGTTTCGCTCGCGTTAGAACGTGACGGTTGCATTTTTTAGTAAGTTTGCCTCTTTAGCTCAGTTGGCCAGAGCACGTGATTTGTAATCTCGGGGTCGTTGGTTCGAATCCGACAAGAGGCTCAAAAAGAAACCGAAGAACAAAGATAGAACATCTGTCTTTATCATATTGTTTGAAAATAGTTCTTTTATTTCTTGATTTGAAAAGGGCAAATACCAGAGTGGCCAAATGGGGCAGACTGTAAATCTGCTGGCTTACGCCTTCGGTGGTTCGAATCCATCTTTGCCCACAATCAGAGTGACAACTTTGGCAAGAATGCGGAAGTAGCTCAGTTGATAGAGCATTAGCCTTCCAAGCTGAGGGTCGCGGGTTTGAGCCCCGTCTTCCGCTCTCTTTTCTTGCTGTTATAGCTCAGTGGTAGAGCACTTCCTTGGTAAGGAAGAGGTCCCGGGTTCAAATCCCGGTAACAGCTCATAAAGGATGTAAATGCTGATTATTAATCAAATAAATAACAAGTAAAGCTATGGCTAAAGAGAAATTTGAACGTACCAAACCGCACGTAAACATTGGTACAATCGGTCACGTAGACCACGGTAAGACAACGTTGACAGCTGCTATCACTACTGTGTTGGCAAAGAAAGGTCTTTCAGAATTGCGTTCTTTCGATTCTATCGACAACGCTCCTGAAGAAAAAGAAAGAGGTATTACTATCAATACTTCTCACGTTGAATATCAAACAGCTAACCGTCACTATGCACACGTAGACTGTCCGGGTCACGCCGACTACGTAAAGAACATGGTAACTGGTGCTGCTCAGATGGACGGTGCTATCATCGTTTGTGCTGCAACTGATGGTCCGATGCCTCAAACTCGCGAACACATCCTGTTGGCTCGTCAGGTAAACGTACCTCGTCTGGTTGTATTCTTGAACAAGTGCGATATGGTAGACGACGAAGAAATGTTGGAACTCGTTGAAATGGAAATGAGAGAACTTCTTTCATTCTATGATTTCGATGGTGACAATACTCCTATCATCCGTGGTTCTGCTCTTGGCGCATTGAACGGTGTTGAAAAATGGGAAGACAAAGTTATGGAACTGATGGATGCAGTTGATAACTGGATTCCACTGCCTCCGCGCGATGTTGATAAACCATTCTTGATGCCGGTTGAAGACGTGTTCTCTATCACAGGTCGTGGTACTGTAGCAACAGGTCGTATCGAAACTGGTGTTATCCACGTTGGTGATGAAATCGAAATCCTTGGTTTAGGTGAAGATAAGAAATCAGTTGTAACTGGTGTTGAAATGTTCCGTAAACTGTTGGATCAAGGTGAAGCTGGTGACAACGTAGGTCTTTTGCTTCGTGGTATTGACAAGAACGAAATCAAACGTGGTATGGTTCTTTGTAAACCAGGTCAGATTAAACCGCACTCTAAATTCAAAGCTGAGGTTTATATCTTGAAGAAAGAAGAAGGTGGTCGTCACACTCCGTTCCACAACAAATACCGTCCTCAGTTCTACTTGCGTACTATGGACTGTACAGGTGAAATCACTTTGCCGGAAGGAACAGAAATGGTAATGCCGGGTGATAACGTAACTATTACAGTTGAGTTGATCTACCCAGTAGCATTGAACCCGGGTCTTCGTTTCGCTATCCGCGAAGGTGGACGTACGGTAGGTGCTGGTCAGATTACTGAAATTATCGACTAATACACAATAATTAATCAGTTCCCGGTTTTCCATCGGGAACTGATTATGTACACACGGGAGTAGCTCAGTTGGTAGAGCACCGGTCTCCAAAACCGGGTGTCGGGAGTTCGAGCCTCTCCTCCCGTGCTAATATTATTGAAATGAAAAAGGTAATAGCTTATATTAAAGAATCTTACGACGAACTTGTACATAAAGTATCGTGGCCTACGTATTCTGAACTTGCTAACAGTGCAGTAGTTGTTTTATATGCTTCCCTGCTTATTGCATTGGTAGTATGGGGTATGGATGTCTGTTTCCAGAACTTCATGGAAAAAATCGTTTATCCACATTAAAAAATTAGGAATTGAAAATGGCTGAGATTGAAAAGAAATGGTACGTTCTACGTGCTATTAGCGGTAAAGAAGCTAAGGTAAAGGAATATCTTGAAGCTGATCTTAAGAACAGCGACCTTGGTGAATATGTATCTCAGGTATTGATTCCTACTGAAAAAGTTTACCAGGTTCGCAATGGTAAAAAAATTGTGAAGGAAAGAAGTTATCTTCCTGGCTACGTTTTAGTGGAGGCTGCTTTGGTTGGTGAGGTCGCTCATCACCTGCGCAATACTCCGAATGTGATAGGCTTTTTAGGCGGCTCCGAAAAACCGGTGCCTCTCAGACAATCAGAAGTGAATCGTATACTTGGTACAGTGGACGAACTGCAGGAAACGGGTGAAGAACTCAATATTCCGTACGTAGTGGGAGAAACTGTAAAAGTTACTTTTGGACCTTTCAGCGGATTCAGTGGCATCATTGAAGAAGTGAATAGTGAAAAAAAGAAACTAAAGGTCATGGTGAAGATATTCGGGCGCAAAACGCCGCTTGAATTGGGCTTTATGCAAGTGGAAAAGGAATAACGCGGAATTGTTACGCTGTTGTTGTTCTTCGTTTAATGTTTATATATAAATCAATAAAAAAATGGCTAAAGAAGTTGCTGGACTAATCAAGTTACAGATTAAAGGAGGCGCTGCAAATCCATCACCTCCCGTTGGACCTGCTTTGGGTTCTAAGGGTATCAATATCATGGAATTTTGCAAGCAATTCAATGCCAGAACCCAAGACAAAGCAGGTAAGATTTTACCTGTTATCATTACTTACTACGCAGATAAGTCTTTCGATTTTGTAATCAAGACTCCTCCCGTTGCTATTCAATTACTTGAAGTAGCTAAGGTAAAGAGTGGTTCTGCTGAGCCTAACCGTAAGAAAGTTGCCGAGCTTACTTGGGAACAGGTTCGTACGATTGCTCAGGACAAAATGGTTGACTTAAACTGTTTTACTGTGGAAGCTGCCATGAGAATGGTTGCAGGTACAGCTAGAAGTATGGGTATCGCTGTAAAAGGGGAGTTCCCGGTTAATAATTAATAAACTTCAATTGTAATGGGTAAACTGACAAAAAATCAAAAGTTAGCTGCAGAAAAGATTGAAGCAGGGAAAGCATACTCACTGAAAGAAGCTGCATCTTTGGTAAAAGAAATCACTTTTACTAAGTTTGATGCTTCACTGGATATTGATGTACGTTTAGGTGTTGATCCACGTAAAGCTAACCAGATGGTGAGAGGTGTTGTTTCACTTCCTCATGGTACTGGTAAAGAAGTACGTGTATTGGTACTTTGTACACCGGATGCTGAAGCTGCTGCAAAAGAAGCTGGTGCTGACTACGTTGGTCTTGACGAATATATTGAAAAGATCAAAGGTGGATGGACTGATATTGATGTAATCATCACTATGCCATCTATCATGGGTAAAATTGGTGCGCTCGGTCGTGTACTCGGTCCTCGTGGATTGATGCCGAACCCTAAGAGTGGTACTGTAACTATGGATGTTGCTAAGGCTGTAAAAGAAGTAAAACAAGGTAAGATTGACTTTAAAGTTGATAAGAGCGGTATCGTTCACACTTCTATCGGTAAGGTATCATTCAGTCCTGATCAGATTCGCGACAACGCGAAAGAGTTCATCTCTACTCTGAACAAACTGAAACCGACCGCAGCAAAGGGTACATATATTAAGAGTATTTATCTTTCTAGTACAATGAGTGCGGGTATTAAAATCGACCCGAAATCAGTGGATGAAATCTAATAAAACAGAGAAATAATGAGAAAGGAAGATAAAAGTACGATTATAGAGCAAATTGCTGCTACAGTAAAGGAATATGGTCACTTCTACTTGGTAGACGTTACAGCTATGAACGCTGCTGCTACCAGTGCATTGAGAAGAGATTGTTTTAAATCAGACATCAAATTGATGTTGGTTAAAAACACGCTGCTTCACAAAGCACTTGAAAGCTTGGAAGAAGACTTCTCACCTCTTTACGGTTCTTTGAAAGGTACTACTGCTGTTATGTTTAGCAATACTGCAAACGTTCCTGCTAAGTTAATCAAAGACAAAGCGAAAGACGGTATTCCCGGACTGAAAGCTGCATATGCAGAAGAAAGCTTCTACATTGGTGCTGATCAATTGGATGCTCTCGTTTCAATCAAGAGTAAGAATGAAGTTATCGCCGATATCGTTGCCCTGTTGCAATCTCCGGCCAAGAATGTTATTTCTGCTCTTCAATCAGGTGGTAACACCCTTCACGGAGTTCTCAAGACTCTTGGTGAACGTCCCGAATAATTTTCAAAAATCAACAAAGTATTTAAACAATTAAAATCATACAAAAAATGGCAGATTTGAAAGCTTTTGCAGAACAATTAGTTAACTTGACAGTAAAAGAAGTTAATGAACTTGCAACTATCCTTAAAGAAGAATACGGTATTGAACCTGCTGCTGCAGCTGTAGCTGTTGCTGCTGGTCCTGCAGCTGGTGCTGCTGCCGCAGAAGAAAAAACTTCTTTCGACGTAGTATTGAAGAGCGCTGGTGCAGCTAAACTTCAAGTAGTTAAGGCCGTTAAGGAAGCTTGTGGTCTTGGTTTGAAAGAAGCTAAAGACTTGGTAGACGGTGCTCCTAGCACAGTAAAAGAAGGTTTGGCTAAAGACGAAGCAGAATCATTGAAGAAAACATTGGAAGAAGCTGGAGCTGAAGTTGAACTTAAATAACATTGGCCTGGTAATCAGGTAATTCGGTTAGGAATCCTTCACAAGAGGATTCTTAACCTTTTTGTGTATATATTTCAAATTAAGTTCTCCAAATTCATTGACAGATGTCTTCAAATACTGTAAATCAAAGAGTTAATTTTGCTTCGACTAAGAATCCGCTAGAATACCCGGATTTCCTGGAAGTACAATTGAAGTCATTCCAAGACTTTCTACAATTAGATACCCCACCTGAAAAGCGTAAGAATGAGGGATTGTATAAAGTATTTGCTGAAAACTTCCCTATTGCCGATACAAGAAACAATTTTGTTCTTGAGTTTCTGGACTATTATATTGATCCGCCGCGTTATACCATTGATGATTGTATAGAGCGTGGGCTTACTTATAGTGTTCCCTTAAAAGCGAAACTTAAGCTTTACTGTACGGACCCCGATCATGAGGATTTTGATACAGTGATTCAGGACGTATTCCTCGGCCCGATTCCTTATATGACTGATAAGGCTACTTTCGTCATTAACGGTGCCGAACGCGTAGTTGTGTCACAGCTTCACCGTTCTCCGGGTGTGTTCTTCGGTCAGAGTGTACATGCCAATGGTACGAAACTTTATTCGGCTCGTATTATTCCGTTTAAGGGTTCGTGGATTGAGTTTGCTACTGACATCAATAATGTGATGTACGCATACATCGACCGTAAGAAGAAATTGCCGGTGACTACATTGTTGCGTGCAATTGGCTTCGAGAATGACAAAGATATTCTTGAGATTTTCGATCTTGCAGAAGATGTGAAGGTAAACAAGACAAATCTGAAGAAGGTGTTAGGCCGTAAACTGGCTGCACGTGTCTTGAAAACATGGATTGAAGATTTCGTTGATGAAGATACCGGTGAAGTGGTTTCTATTGAACGTAACGAAGTTATTATCGACCGTGAAACCGTACTGGAAGAGGAGCATATTGATGAAATTTTGGAGTCGGGAGTTCAGAACATCCTTTTGCATAAGGATGAACCGAATCAGTCCGATTTCTCTATCATATATAATACGTTGCAGAAGGACCCGAGTAACTCGGAAAAAGAAGCTGTGTTGTATATCTACCGTCAGTTGCGTAATGCCGATCCGGCTGATGACGCAAGTGCAAGGGAGGTTATCAACAACTTGTTCTTCTCAGAAAAACGATATGACCTTGGTGACGTAGGCCGTTACAGAATCAACAAAAAGTTGAATCTGACGACTGATATGGACGTGCGTGTCCTCACGAAGGAAGATATTATTGAAATCATCAAATATCTGATTGAGTTGATTAACTCAAAAGCAGATGTGGATGATATTGACCACTTGAGTAACCGTCGTGTACGTACTGTTGGTGAACAGCTTTCTAATCAGTTTGCTGTGGGGCTGGCTCGTATGTCTCGTACGATTCGTGAACGTATGAACGTTCGTGACAATGAAGTGTTTACTCCGATTGATTTGATTAATGCGAAGACTATTTCTTCAGTAATCAACTCATTCTTCGGAACGAACGCGTTGTCGCAGTTCATGGACCAGACAAACCCGCTGGCTGAAATTACGCACAAACGTCGTATGTCTGCCCTTGGTCCTGGTGGTCTTTCCCGTGAACGTGCCGGATTTGAGGTTCGTGACGTTCACTATACACACTATGGTCGTCTTTGTCCGATTGAGACTCCTGAAGGTCCGAACATCGGTTTGATTTCTTCATTGTGTGTATTTGCTAAGATTAATGAGCTAGGATTCATTGAAACCCCCTACCGCAAGGTGGAAAATGGGAAAGTGGATCTTTCTGATAACGGTCTGATTTATCTGACTGCTGAAGAAGAGGAAGAAAAGGTTATTGCGCAGGGAAATGCTCCGTTGAATGACGATGGTACATTCGTACTTAATAGAGTTAAGTCTCGTCAAGATGCAGATTTCCCGGTTGTTGAACCATCTGAAGTTGACTTGATGGACGTTGCTCCTCAGCAGATTGCATCTATTGCAGCTTCTTTGATTCCATTCTTGGAACATGATGATGCTAACCGTGCATTGATGGGATCGAACATGATGCGCCAGGCGGTTCCTTTGTTGAGAAGTGAAGCTCCAATCGTAGGTACAGGTATCGAACGTCAGCTGGTAAGAGACTCTCGTACCCAGATTACCGCAGAAGGCGATGGTGTGGTTGACTATGTGGATGCTACTACTATCCGTATTTTGTATGACCGTACGGAAGACGAAGAATTTGTAAGTTTCGAACCTGCTTTGAAGGAATATAGAATACCTAAGTTCCGTAAGACTAACCAGAACATGACGATTGACTTGCGTCCGATTTGTGACAAGGGCCAGCGTGTGAAGAAAGGTGATATCTTGACTGAAGGTTATTCTACTGAAAAGGGTGAATTGGCATTGGGTAAGAACCTGTTGGTAGCTTATATGCCTTGGAAGGGTTACAACTATGAGGATGCTATCGTATTGAACGAACGTGTGGTACGCGAAGACTTGTTGACTTCAGTTCACGTAGAGGAATATTCTCTGGAAGTTCGTGAAACAAAACGTGGTATGGAAGAGTTGACTTCTGATATCCCGAATGTAAGTGAAGAAGCTACCAAAGACTTGGATGAAAACGGTATCGTAAGAATCGGTGCTCGTATTGAGCCGGGTGATATCATGATTGGTAAGATTACGCCGAAGGGTGAATCTGATCCTTCTCCGGAAGAAAAACTGCTTCGGGCTATCTTCGGTGATAAGGCAGGTGACGTGAAAGATGCTTCTTTGAAAGCTTCTCCTTCTTTGAAAGGTGTGGTGATTGATAAGAAACTTTTCTCACGTGTGATTAAGAATCGTAGCTCTAAACTGGCCGATAAAGCATTGTTGCCTAAGATTGATGATGAATTTGAATCTAAGGTAGCTGACTTGAAACGTATCCTGGTTAAGAAACTGATGACTTTGACTGAAGGTAAGGTTTCTCAAGGTGTGAAAGACTATTTGGGTGCGGAAGTTATAGCGAAAGGTTCTAAGTTCAGTGCTTCTGATTTTGATTCACTTGACTTTACTTCTATTCAATTGAGCAACTGGACAAGTGACGATCATATTAACGGTATGATTCGTGATCTGGTGATGAATTTCATTAAGAAATATAAAGAGCTGGATGCTGAATTGAAACGTAAGAAGTTTGCTATTACAATTGGTGATGAACTTCCTGCTGGTATTATCCAGATGGCAAAAGTATATATTGCTAAGAAACGTAAGATTGGTGTGGGTGATAAGATGGCTGGTCGCCACGGTAACAAAGGTATTGTATCCCGTGTTGTTCGTCAGGAAGATATGCCGTTCTTGGCTGATGGTACTCCGGTTGACATCGTGTTGAATCCGTTGGGTGTGCCTTCTCGTATGAACATTGGTCAGATTTTTGAAGCTGTACTCGGACGTGCCGGAAAAACGTTGGGCGTGAAATTCGCGACTCCTATTTTCGACGGTGCTACCATGGAAGATCTGGATCAGTGGACAGACAAGGCAGGATTGCCTCGCTACTGTAAGACTTATCTTTGTGATGGTGGTACAGGTGAGCAATTTGACCAGGCAGCTACTGTGGGCGTAACTTACATGTTGAAGTTGGGTCACATGGTTGAAGACAAGATGCATGCTCGTTCTATCGGTCCGTACTCATTGATTACTCAGCAACCTCTTGGTGGTAAAGCTCAATTCGGTGGTCAGCGTTTCGGAGAAATGGAGGTTTGGGCACTCGAAGGTTTCGGTGCTGCCCATATCTTGCAGGAAATCCTGACTATCAAATCTGATGACGTGGTAGGACGTTCGAAGGCTTATGAAGCAATTGTGAAAGGTGAACCGATGCCACAACCTGGTATTCCGGAATCCTTGAACGTATTGTTGCACGAGTTGAGAGGTTTAGGTTTGAGTATCAACCTAGAATAAAATAATGAAAGAATGTGAGATGTCAATGTACCGATGAAGGTTTGTTGGCATCCGCACTTTTTTCAATTTCCAATGATTCAATTATCAAATCTCAATTATATAGAGTATGGCTTTTAGAAAAGAAAATAAGACGAAAAGTAATTTCTCGAAGATCTCAATTGGTCTGGCTTCTCCGGAAGAAATCCTTGAGAATTCGAGTGGTGAAGTTTTGAAGCCTGAAACCATTAATTACCGTACGTACAAACCCGAACGTGACGGTTTGTTCTGCGAGCGCATTTTTGGTCCTATCAAGGATTATGAATGTCATTGCGGTAAATACAAGCGTATCCGTTATAAAGGTATCGTCTGCGACCGTTGTGGGGTGGAAGTTACTGAAAAGAAAGTGCGCCGTGAACGTATGGGACATATCCAGCTGGTTGTGCCGGTGGCTCACATCTGGTATTTCCGTTCGCTTCCTAATAAAATCGGTTATTTGCTCGGATTGCCGACAAAGAAACTGGATTCGATTATATACTACGAACGTTATGTTGTTATTCAGCCGGGTGTGAAAGCTGAAGATGGCGTAGCTGAATATGATTTGCTTTCTGAAGAAGAATATCTGGATATTCTGGATACGCTTCCGAAAGACAATCAGTATCTTGAAGATAATGATCCGAATAAATTTGTTGCAAAGATGGGAGCCGAAGCTATTTATGATTTGCTGGCTCGTTTGGATCTGGATGCTTTGTCTTACGAACTGCGTCACCGCGCCGGAAACGATGCGTCTCAGCAACGTAAGAATGAAGCTTTGAAACGTCTTCAGGTAGTAGAATCGTTCCGCGCATCACGTGGACGTAACAAACCGGAATGGATGATCGTACGTATCGTACCGGTTATTCCGCCCGAACTTCGTCCGTTGGTTCCGCTGGATGGTGGCCGTTTTGCTACATCTGACTTGAACGACCTTTATCGTCGTGTGATTATCCGTAACAACCGTTTGAAACGACTGATTGAAATCAAGGCTCCGGAAGTAATCTTGCGTAATGAAAAACGTATGCTTCAGGAATCTGTCGATTCTTTGTTTGATAACTCACGTAAGTCAAGTGCTGTGAAGACAGACGCCAACCGTCCGTTGAAGTCATTGTCTGACAGTTTGAAAGGTAAACAGGGACGCTTCCGTCAGAACTTGCTGGGTAAACGTGTTGACTACTCTGCTCGTTCCGTAATCGTTGTTGGTCCGGAATTAAAGATGGGTGAATGCGGTATTCCTAAATTGATGGCTGCCGAATTATACAAGCCGTTTATTATTCGCAAGCTCATCGAACGTGGTATCGTTAAGACTGTTAAGTCTGCAAAGAAAATCGTAGACCGCAAAGAGCCGGTGATTTGGGATATCTTGGAACATGTAATGAAGGGACACCCGGTACTGTTGAACCGTGCTCCGACCTTGCACCGTTTGGGTATTCAGGCTTTCCAGCCTAAAATGATCGAAGGTAAAGCTATTCAGTTGCACCCGTTGGCATGTACGGCATTCAACGCCGACTTTGACGGTGACCAGATGGCTGTTCACTTGCCTTTGAGTAATGAAGCAATTCTTGAAGCACAAATGTTGATGCTTCAATCACATAATATCTTGAATCCGGCAAACGGTGCGCCTATTACTGTACCTGCACAGGATATGGTTCTTGGTTTGTACTATATTACTAAGTTGCGTGCCGGTGCAAAAGGTGAAGGTTTGACATTCTACGGACCGGAAGAAGCGTTGATCGCTTACAATGAAGGTAAGGTAGATATTCATGCTCCGGTGAAGGTTATCGTGAAAGACGTTGATGAAAATGGTAACATTGTAGACGTAATGCGCGAAACTTCAGTAGGACGTGTGATTGTGAATGAAATCGTTCCACCTGAAGCTGGTTATATCAATACAATTATCTCTAAGAAATCTCTTCGTGATATTATTAGTGATGTAATTAAGGTATGTGGTGTGGCTAAGGCTGCCGACTTCCTGGATGGAATCAAGAATTTAGGTTATCAGATGGCGTTCAAGGGTGGTTTGTCATTCAACTTGGGTGATATTATCATTCCGAAGGAAAAAGAAACTTTGGTACAGAAAGGTTACGACGAAGTTGAACAAGTCGTAAACAACTATAACATGGGTTTCATTACCAATAACGAACGTTACAATCAGGTAATTGATATTTGGACACATGTGAACTCCGAGTTGTCTAATATCCTGATGAAGACTATTTCTTCGGACGATCAGGGTTTCAACTCTGTATATATGATGCTTGACTCTGGTGCCCGTGGTTCTAAAGAGCAGATTCGTCAGTTGTCAGGTATGCGTGGTTTGATGGCAAAACCGCAGAAAGCAGGTGCTGAAGGTGGTCAGATCATCGAGAACCCGATTTTGTCGAACTTTAAAGAAGGACTTTCGGTGTTGGAGTACTTTATCTCTACCCACGGTGCTCGTAAAGGTTTGGCGGATACCGCTTTGAAGACTGCCGATGCTGGTTATTTGACTCGTCGTCTGGTGGACGTATCACACGATGTGATTATTACAGAAGAAGACTGCGGTACACTCCGCGGATTGGTTTGTACGGACCTTAAGAATAACGATGAGGTTATTGCTACTCTGTACGAACGTATCTTAGGCCGTGTTTCCGTACATGATATTATTCATCCTACCACAGGTGAATTGCTTGTTGCCGGTGGTGAAGAAATCACAGAAGAAGTAGCCAAGAAGATTCAGGAGTCTCCGATCGAGAGTGTTGAAATCCGTTCGGTATTGACTTGTGAAGCTAAGAAGGGTGTTTGTGCTAAATGTTACGGACGTAACCTGGCAACGAGCCGCATGGTTCAGAAGGGTGAAGCTGTTGGTGTAATCGCTGCTCAGTCTATTGGTGAGCCGGGTACACAGTTGACATTGCGTACATTCCACGCCGGTGGTACTGCTGCAAATATTGCAGCTAACGCCAGTATCGTTGCTAAAAATAATGCACGTCTTGAATTTGAAGAGTTGCGTACAGTAGATATCGTTGACGAGATGGGTGAATCTGCAAAAGTGGTAGTAGGTCGTTTGGCCGAAGTGCGTTTTGTGGATGTGAATACCGGTATCGTTCTTTCTACTCATAACGTACCTTATGGTTCAACACTGTATGTAAGCGACGGCGACTTGGTAGAAAAAGGCAAACTGATTGCTAAGTGGGACCCGTTCAATGCTGTTATTATCACAGAAGCAACCGGTAAGATCGAATTTGAGGGCGTGATTGAAAACGTTACTTATAAGGTTGAATCGGATGAAGCAACAGGTCTTCGTGAAATTATTATTATTGAATCCAAGGATAAAACCAAAGTTCCTACCGCTCATATCTTAACAGAGGACGGTGATTTGATCCGTACTTATAACTTACCGGTAGGTGGTCACGTTATCATCGAGAATGGTCAGAAGGTAAAAGCCGGTGAAGTAATCGTGAAGATTCCGCGTGCCGTAGGTAAGGCGGGTGATATCACGGGTGGTCTTCCTCGTGTTACTGAATTGTTTGAAGCTCGTAACCCGTCAAATCCGGCTGTCGTTTCTGAAATCGACGGTGAGGTGACAATGGGTAAGATCAAACGTGGTAACCGTGAAATCATCGTAACTTCCAAGACGGGTGAGGTTAAGAAGTATCTGGTTGCACTGTCTAAGCAGATTCTGGTACAGGAAAATGACTATGTACGTGCTGGTACTCCGTTGTCTGACGGTGCTACTACTCCGGCAGATATCTTGGCAATCAAGGGTCCTACAGCTGTACAGGAATATATCGTGAATGAAGTTCAGGATGTATACCGCTTGCAGGGTGTGAAGATCAATGATAAGCACTTTGAGATTATCGTTCGTCAGATGATGCGCAAAGTACAAATTGATGAACCGGGAGATACTCGCTTCCTCGAACAGCAAGTCGTAGACAAACTGGAATTCATGGAAGAAAATGATCGTATCTGGGGCAAGAAAGTCGTAGTGGATGCTGGTGATTCTCAAAATATGCAAGCTGGACAGATTGTAACTGCCCGCAAGTTGCGTGATGAGAATAGTATGTTGAAACGTCGTGACTTGAAGCCGGTTGAAGTTCGTGACGCTGTTGCTGCTACCTCTACTCAGATCCTTCAAGGTATCACGCGTGCTGCTTTGCAAACATCAAGCTTTATGTCGGCTGCTTCCTTCCAGGAAACAACGAAAGTATTGAATGAAGCTGCTATCAATGGTAAGATCGATAAGCTTGAAGGTATGAAGGAAAATGTGATCTGTGGTCACTTGATTCCTGCCGGTACCGGACAGCGCGAGTTCGAAAAGCTCATCGTTGGATCAAAAGAAGAGTATGACCGTATCTTGGCTAACAAGAAAACAGTACTTGACTACAATGAAGTAGAATAAATACAATTCAATTGACTATATGAAAAGGAGCAGTTGCCTGATTGGGCAATTGCTCCTTTTTTTATTTCTTTTTTACTCGCGTGTATTATCATTAGTTTCAGGAAAAATGTGTTATTTTGCAGGATAACTTTTTAATCATATTAAATATGGAAGAACAAAATAACAACGGACAATTACAGATTGAATTGAGAGAAGAGGTTGCACAGGGAACTTATGCAAATCTTGCTATTATTACTCATTCGAGTTCTGAATTCATCCTTGACTTCGTGCGCGTAATGCCGGGCATACCGAAGGCTGGTGTGCAATCTCGTATTATTGTGGCTCCGGAGCACGCAAAACGCCTGCTGCGGGCATTAGAAGATAATATAGCAAAGTATGAGCGCGTATTCGGTCCGATTCGTACTTCGGATGAACCCCCTATTTCTCCTTTGACGGGTGTAAAAGGCGAAGCGTGAGGATGATATAAAAACATTAAAAAAGAAAAAAAAGTTGTAGCGCATTGAATATTCAAATATTATTCGTATTTTTGCAGCCCAAAATGTATAGTTACGAAATTAATATAACAATAATATAAATCAAAAAACAATTAAAATGCCTACAATTCAGCAATTAGTAAGAAAAGGACGCGAAGTGCTGGTGGAGAAAAGTAAATCTCCAGCCTTGGATTCATGTCCTCAAAGACGTGGCGTTTGCGTGAGAGTATACACTACTACTCCGAAGAAGCCGAACTCTGCAATGCGTAAAGTAGCTCGTGTACGTTTGACTAACCAAAAAGAGGTGAACTCATACATTCCGGGAGAAGGACACAACTTGCAGGAACACTCAATCGTTTTGGTACGTGGTGGTCGTGTAAAAGACCTTCCGGGTGTGCGTTATCACATTGTACGTGGTACACTTGATACAGCAGGTGTTGCTGGTCGTACTCAAAGACGTTCTAAATATGGTGCTAAGCGTCCGAAACCAGGACAAGCTGCTGCTCCTGCTAAGGGTAAGAAAAAATAAGGATTAAGACCTAATTAAAATTAAAGTAATAACTTACGTTTTAGTTTGTTGGAAATGCTAAAGGTTGAGTAAATTCTCCGGAGGGAGAGTTGAAGAAGTCAAGAAGTAGACAACCAAGAACAAAAACATTATTTTTCAAACAAATGAGAAAAGCAAAACCAAAAAAACGCCTGATTCTTCCGGATCCTGTGTTTAATGACCAAAAGGTTTCCAAGTTCGTGAACCACTTGATGTATGATGGAAAGAAAAATACATCTTATGAAATCTTTTATGCCGCTTTGGAAACAGTGAAAGCAAAACTTCCTAACGAAGAAAAATCAGCTCTCGAAATCTGGAAAAAGGCTTTGGATAATGTAACTCCGCAAGTGGAAGTAAAGTCTCGCCGTGTAGGTGGTGCTACTTTCCAAGTTCCTACTGAAATCCGTCCGGATCGTAAAGAATCAATCTCTATGAAGAATTTGATTCTGTTTGCTCGCAAAAGAGGTGGTAAATCAATGGCTGACAAGTTGGCTGCTGAAATTATGGATGCCTTCAATGAACAAGGCGGTGCATACAAACGTAAAGAAGATATGCACAGAATGGCAGAAGCTAACCGTGCATTTGCTCATTTTAGATTCTAATACTGTAAGAAACCTAATATAAACTTAAAGTAAAGGAATTAGAAGATGGCTAAACATGATTTACATTTAACTCGTAATATCGGTATCATGGCTCACATTGATGCCGGAAAAACAACTACTTCTGAACGTATCCTGTTCTACACTGGATTGACTCACAAAATTGGTGAAGTTCATGATGGTGCTGCTACTATGGACTGGATGGAACAGGAGCAAGAACGTGGTATCACTATTACATCCGCTGCTACAACAACAAGGTGGAAATATGCTGGTGATACTTATAAAATTAACTTGATTGACACTCCGGGACACGTTGACTTTACCGCAGAGGTAGAACGTTCATTGCGTATCCTTGATGGGGCTGTAGCTGCTTACTGTGCTGTTGGTGGTGTTGAGCCTCAATCAGAAACTGTATGGCGTCAGGCTGATAAATATAACGTTCCTCGTATTGCTTATGTTAATAAGATGGACCGTTCTGGTGCTGACTTCTTTGAAGTAGTTCGTCAGATGAAGGATGTTCTTGGAGCTAATCCGTGTCCGATTGTTGTTCCTATCGGTGCTGAAGAATCTTTCAAAGGTCTTGTTGACCTTATCAAAATGAAAGCTATCTATTGGCATGATGAAACAATGGGGGCTGACTACAGTATTGAGGAAATCCCTGCAGAACTTATCGATGAAGCTAACGAGTGGAGAGATAAGATGCTTGAAAAAGTAGCAGAATTTGATGATGCTTTGATGGAGAAATATTTCGATGATCCTTCTACTATTACTGAAGAAGAAGTATTGAGAGCTCTTCGTAATGCAACAGTTCAGATGGCTGTAGTTCCTATGCTTTGCGGATCTTCTTTTAAGAACAAAGGTGTTCAGACATTGCTTGATTATGTTTGTGCTTTCTTGCCTTCTCCACTTGATACAGAGAACGTAATAGGTACAAATCCTAATACGGGAGCTGAAGAGGATCGTAAACCAAGTGATGATGAAAAAACATCTGCTTTGGCGTTTAAGATCGCAACTGACCCATATGTAGGTCGTTTGACTTTCTTCCGTGTTTATTCTGGTAAAATTGAAGCAGGTTCTTATATCTACAACTCTCGTTCTGGTAAGAAAGAACGCGTTTCTCGTCTGTTCCAGATGCACTCCAACAAACAGAACCCGGTTGAAGTAATCGGTGCTGGTGATATTGGTGCAGGTGTAGGCTTTAAAGATATTCGTACTGGGGATACTTTGTGTGATGAAACAGCTCCGATAGTACTTGAGTCTATGGACTTTCCGGAACCGGTTATTGGTATCGCTGTAGAACCTAAGACTCAGAAAGATATGGATAAACTGTCTAACGGTTTGGCTAAATTGGCTGAAGAAGACCCGACATTTACTGTGAAAACAGACGAACAGACAGGTCAGACAGTTATTTCTGGTATGGGTGAGCTTCACTTGGATATTATCATTGACCGTTTGAAACGTGAATTCAAGGTAGAATGTAATCAAGGTAAGCCTCAGGTTAACTATAAGGAAGCTATCACGAAGACAGTTGACTTGCGTGAAGTGTACAAGAAGCAGTCTGGTGGACGTGGTAAGTTTGCTGATATCATTGTGAACATTGGTCCGGCTGATGCGGATTTCACTTTAGGTGGTTTGCAGTTTGTTGATGAAGTGAAGGGTGGTAATATTCCTAAGGAATTTATCCCAGCAGTTCAGAAAGGCTTTACAAATGCTATGAAGAGTGGTGTTTTGGCAGGCTACCCATTGGATTCATTGAAAGTGACTTTGGTTGATGGTTCATTCCACCCGGTTGACTCTGACCAGTTGTCATTTGAAATCTGTGCAATGCAGGCTTATAAAAATGCATGTGCTAAGGCAGGTCCTGTTTTGATGGAACCTATCATGAAACTGGAAGTTGTAACTCCGGAAGAAAACATGGGTGATGTTATCGGTGACTTGAACAAACGTCGTGGACAGGTTGAAGGTATGGAATCTAGCCGCTCTGGCGCTCGTATCGTGAAAGCGATGGTTCCACTGGCGGAAATGTTTGGTTACGTAACAGCTTTACGTACTATTACTTCTGGTCGTGCAACCTCGTCAATGACCTACTCTCATCACGCTCAGCTTTCTTCTTCTATTGCTAAGGCTGTATTGGAAGAAGTAAAAGGACGCGCTGATTTACTCTAAAATATCTAAAGTAGCAGGCTAGCGAATGACTCTTAGCCTGCCGCTTTATCTTATTATAAATGTATTAATTAAAAAAAATAATGAGTCAGAAAATTAGAATTAAATTGAAATCTTACGACCACAACTTGGTTGACAAGTCAGCTGAGAAAATTGTAAGAACTGTAAAAGCTACAGGTGCTATCGTTAGCGGTCCAATACCTCTGCCTACGCACAAACGTATCTTTACTGTGAACCGTTCGACTTTCGTAAATAAAAAGTCTCGTGAGCAATTTGAACTCTCTTCTTATAAGAGATTAATCGACATCTATAGCTCAACAGCTAAGACAGTAGATGCTTTGATGAAGTTGGAATTGCCAAGTGGTGTGGAAGTAGAAATTAAAGTTTGATAATTAAAAATTAGTGAAATGCCAGGATTATTAGGAAAAAAAATCGGAATGACATCCGTTTTCAGTGCCGATGGTAAAAATGTACCATGCACTGTTATCGAAGCAGGTCCTTGTGTTGTTACTCAAGTTAAAACTGTAGAAAAAGATGGCTATGCAGCTGTTCAGTTGGGTTTCCAGGACAAAAAGGAAAAACATACAACTAAACCGTTGATGGGACATTTTAAAAGAGCAGGAGTAACACCGAAGAGACACTTGGCTGAGTTCAAAGAATTTGAAACAGAGTTGAATTTGGGTGATACCATTACTGTAGAAATGTTTAACGACGCTAGCTTTGTTGACGTTGTTGGTACTTCTAAGGGTAAGGGTTTTCAGGGTGTAGTAAAAAGACATGGTTTTGGTGGTGTGGGTCAAGCTACTCACGGTCAGCATAATCGCGCTCGTAAACCGGGTTCTATCGGTGCTTGTTCTTACCCTGCAAAAGTATTCAAAGGAATGCGCATGGGTGGACAACTTGGTGGTGACAGAGTCACTGTACAAAACTTGCAGGTATTAAAAGTAATCGCGGATCATAACCTTCTTTTGGTTAAAGGTTCTATCCCGGGTTGCAAAGGTTCAATCGTATTAATTGAGAAATAATGGAAGTTAACGTATATAACATTAAAGGTGAAGACACTGGGAGAAAGGTTTCGTTAAACGAATCTATCTTCGGAATTGAGCCCAACGACCACGCTATTTATTTGGACGTAAAACAATTTATGGCTAATCAGCGTCAGGGTACTCATAAGTCAAAAGAAAGAAGTGAAATCAGTGGTTCAACTCGTAAGATCGGTCGTCAGAAAGGTGGCGGTGGAGCACGTCGTGGTGATATGAACTCGCCTGTTCTTGTAGGTGGTGCTCGTGTTTTCGGTCCGAAACCAAGAGACTACTTCTTCAAATTGAATAAAAAAGTTAAGACATTGGCTCGTAAGTCAGCTTTGTCTTATAAAGCTCAAAACGATGCAATCATTGTCGTTGAGGATTTCACATTTGAAGCTCCTAAGACAAAAGATTTCGTTGCAATGACAAAAAATCTTAAAGTTTCCGATAAAAAGCTACTTGTAATTTTACCGGAAGCAAATAAAAACGTATATTTGTCAGCTCGTAACATCGAGGGTGCTAATGTGCAGACTATCTCAGGATTAAATACTTACAGAGTATTGAATGCTGGGGTTGTTGTGCTTACAGAAAACTCTCTGAAGGCTATTGACAATATCTTAATTTAAAAAGGAGGCTTAAATAATGGGAATTATTATTAAACCGTTGGTAACAGAGAAAATGACTGCAATCACAGATAAGCTGAATCGTTTCGGCTTTGTTGTACGTCCTGAAGCTAACAAACTGGAAATTAAGAAGGAAATTGAAGCTCTTTATAATGTTACTGTAGTTGATGTGAATA
The DNA here is from genome assembly GCF_000163675.1 of Bacteroides sp. D22. Lineage (NCBI taxonomy): Bacteria > Pseudomonadati > Bacteroidota > Bacteroidia > Bacteroidales > Bacteroidaceae > Bacteroides > Bacteroides sp. D22. Next base: position 95,606 of record NZ_GG774814.1, read on the forward strand.
CTGTGAAGTATGCTGGCAAGAATAAGAGCCGTTATACCAAAGCAGGTATCATCAATGGTCGTACGAATGCTTTCAAAAAAGCAATCGTGACATTGAAAGAAGGAGATACTATTGATTTTTATAGCAATATTTAATAAAAATGGCAGTACGTAAATTTAAGCCCACAACACCGGGGCAAAGACATAAAATTATTGGTACTTTCGAAGAAATTACTGCATCAGTACCAGAAAAGTCTCTTGTATATGGTAAGAAATCATCTGGTGGTCGTAACAGCGAAGGTAAGATGACTATGCGCTACATTGGTGGCGGTCATAGAAAGGTGATTAGAGTTGTTGATTTCAAGAGAAATAAGGACGGTGTTCCAGCAGTAGTTAAAACAATCGAATACGACCCGAATCGTTCGGCTCGTATCGCTCTGTTATTTTATGCTGATGGAGAAAAAAGATATATTATTGCTCCCAATGGATTGCAAGTTGGTGCGACTCTGATGTCAGGTGAAACAGCAGCGCCAGAGATTGGTAATGCTCTTCCTCTTCAAAACATTCCGGTGGGTACTGTGATTCACAATATCGAATTACGTCCGGGACAGGGTGCTGCTCTGGTTCGTTCAGCTGGTAACTTTGCTCAGTTGACTTCTCGTGAGGGTAAGTATTGTGTAATTAAGTTGCCTTCAGGTGAGGTTAGACAGATTCTTAGCACTTGTAAAGCTACTATCGGTAGTGTAGGTAACTCTGATCATGGATTGGAAAGTTCAGGTAAAGCAGGACGTTCTCGTTGGCAAGGACGTCGTCCTCGTAACCGTGGTGTTGTAATGAACCCGGTTGATCACCCGATGGGTGGTGGTGAAGGACGTGCTTCCGGAGGTCACCCAAGATCACGTAAGGGATTGTATGCTAAGGGACTTAAGACTAGAGCTCCTAAGAAACAATCGTCTAAGTACATTATTGAGAGAAGAAAAAAGTAATCTGATTAATTGAGTAAACTATGAGTCGTTCATTAAAAAAAGGTCCATATATTAACGTTAAGCTTGAAAAGAGAATTCTTGCCATGAATGAATCAGGTAAGAAAGTCGTAGTAAAGACTTGGGCCAGAGCTTCAATGATTTCGCCTGATTTTGTAGGCCATACAGTTGCAGTTCACAATGGAAATAAATTTATTCCTGTTTATGTTACCGAGAATATGGTAGGACACAAGTTGGGCGAATTTGCTCCAACTCGTACATTCAGAGGACACGCTGGTAACAAGAAAAGATAACAGGATTTATTTGAAATAATAAAGTAATAAATAATAATGGGAGCAAGAAAAAAAATATCGGCTGAAAAAAGAAAAGAAGCCCTTAAGACCATGTATTTTGCAAAATTGCAAAATGTTCCTACTTCTCCACGTAAGATGCGTCTGGTTGCAGACATGATCCGTGGTATGGAAGTGAACAGAGCACTTGGTGTTTTGAAATTTTCTTCAAAAGAAGCTGCTGCAAGAGTGGAAAAATTGCTTCGCTCTGCAATTGCTAACTGGGAACAGAAAAACGAACGTAAAGCAGAAAGTGGCGAATTGTTCGTAACACAGATTTTTGTTGATGGTGGAGCTACACTCAAAAGAATGAGACCGGCACCACAGGGTAGAGGTTATAGAATTCGCAAACGTTCAAATCACGTAACATTGTTCGTTGGTGCTAAAAGTAATAACGAAGATCAAAATTAAGGTAGATGGGACAAAAAGTTAATCCAATAAGCAACCGTTTAGGAATTATCAGAGGATGGGATTCTAACTGGTATGGTGGAAATGATTACGGTGATTCTTTGCTGGAAGATAGCAAAATCCGTAAATATCTTAATGCAAGACTTGCAAAAGCAAGTGTATCAAGAATCGTAATTGAACGTACGCTGAAGCTCGTTACTATTACTGTTTGCACTGCTCGCCCGGGTATTATTATCGGTAAAGGTGGCCAAGAAGTTGATAAGTTAAAAGAGGAGTTGAAGAAGGTTACCGACAAAGATATTCAAATCAATATCTTTGAAGTGAAGAGACCGGAACTGGATGCTGTGATTGTTGCTAACAACATCGCTCGCCAGGTTGAAGGTAAAATTGCCTATCGCCGTGCCATCAAGATGGCTATCGCAAACACAATGCGTATGGGTGCTGAAGGTATCAAAATTCAGATTTCAGGACGTTTGAATGGAGCTGAAATGGCTCGTTCTGAAATGTATAAAGAAGGAAGAACTCCGTTGCACACTTTCAGAGCTGATATCGACTACTGTCATGCAGAAGCATTGACTAAAGTAGGTCTTCTTGGTATCAAAGTTTGGATTTGTAGAGGTGAAGTGTTTGGTAAGAAAGAATTGGCTCCGAACTTTACACAAAGCAAAGAAAGTGGTCGTGGAAACAATAGTGGAAACAACGGCGGAAAGAACTTCAAAAGAAAGAAAAATAATCGCTAAACGAATTTGAATTTTAGGAAACTATGTTACAACCGAAAAAGACAAAATTCAGAAGACAACAAAAAGGCCGTCAGAAAGGTAATGCCCAGAGAGGCAACCAGCTGGCCTTTGGTTCTTTTGGCATAAAGGCTTTGGAGACTAAGTGGATTACAGGCCGTCAGATCGAAGCTGCTCGTATTGCAGTAACAAGATATATGCAACGTCAAGGACAGATCTGGATCCGTATATTCCCGGATAAACCGATCACTAGAAAACCTGCCGATGTACGTATGGGTAAAGGTAAAGGTGCTCCAGAGGGATTTGTGGCTCCTGTAACTCCAGGTAGAATCATTATTGAAGCTGAAGGAGTATCTTACGAAATCGCGAAAGAAGCATTGCGCTTAGCTGCTCAAAAGCTTCCTATTACAACGAAGTTTGTCGTAAGACGTGATTATGATATTCAAAATCAAAATGCGTAAGTGTTATGAAAATTGCAGAAATTAAAGAAATGACTACTAATGATTTAGTAGAAAGAGTAGAGGCGGAAACAGCTAATTATAACCAAATGGTTATTAATCATTCTATTTCTCCTTTGGAAAATCCTGCTCAAATCAAACAATTACGCAGGACTATTGCGCGTATGAAAACAGAATTGCGCGAAAGAGAACTTAACAATAAATGATCAGCTTGATGGAAGCAAGAAATTTAAGAAAAGAAAGAACAGGGGTTGTGTTGAGCAATAAGATGGACAAGACCATCACAGTTGCTGCCAAATTTAAGGAAAAACACCCTATATATGGTAAGTTCGTTAGCAAAACGAAGAAGTACCATGCTCACGATGAAAAGAATGAATGCAATATCGGTGATACTGTAAGCATCATGGAAACTCGTCCTTTGAGCAAGACTAAAAGATGGAGATTAGTAGAAATAATTGAAAGAGCTAAGTAATTATGATACAAGTAGAATCCAGACTTACAGTATGTGATAACAGTGGAGCGAAAGAGGCGTTGTGTATCCGCGTTTTGGGGGGGACAGGTCGTCGTTATGCTTCAGTGGGGGATGTCATTGTAGTTTCAGTGAAGAGCGTTATCCCTTCTAGTGATGTTAAAAAAGGTGCAGTATCAAAGGCTTTGATTGTACGTACAAAGAAAGAAATCCGTCGTCCTGATGGTTCTTATATACGTTTTGATGATAATGCTTGCGTGTTGTTGAATAATGCAGGTGAAATTAGAGGTAGTCGTATTTTCGGTCCTGTAGCAAGAGAACTTCGTGCTACAAACATGAAAGTTGTGTCACTTGCGCCTGAGGTACTTTAATTTGTAAAAGATTTAAGTAATGAGTAAATTACATATTAAAAAAGGCGATACAGTTTACGTAAATGCTGGTGAAGATAAGGGCAAAACTGGTCGTGTATTGAAGGTTCTTGTTAAAGAAGGACGTGCATTTGTTGAAGGTATCAATATGGTATCTAAAAGCACAAAGCCGAATGCAAAGAATCCACAAGGTGGTATTGTGAAGCAAGAAGCTTCTATCCACATTTCAAACTTGAACCCGGTTGATCCAAAAACTGGTAAAGCAACGCGTATTGGGAGAAAAAAGAGTTCGGAAGGAACTTTAGTGCGTTATTCTAAAAAATCAGGAGAGGAGATTAAGTAATGAGTAATACTGCTAGTCTTAAGAAAGAATATGCAGAGCGTATAGCACCTGCATTGAAATCACAGTTCCAGTATTCTTCTACAATGCAGATACCCGTACTTAAGAAGATTGTAATCAATCAGGGATTAGGTATGGCTGTTGCTGATAAGAAGATTATCGAAGTAGCAATCAATGAAATGACAGCTATTACAGGTCAAAAAGCTGTAGCTACCATTTCTCGTAAAGATATCGCAAACTTTAAGTTGCGTAAAAAAATGCCGATTGGTGTTATGGTAACTTTACGTCGTGAAAGAATGTACGAATTCCTTGAAAAATTGGTTCGTGTAGCTCTTCCTCGTATTCGTGACTTCAAAGGTATCGAAAGTAAGTTTGATGGTAAAGGTAACTATACCCTTGGTATTCAGGAACAAATCATTTTCCCTGAAATAAATATCGATAGTATTACAAGAATTCTCGGAATGAATATTACCTTTGTAACCTCTGCGGAAACAGATGAAGAAGGTTATGCTTTGCTGAAGGAATTCGGTTTACCTTTTAAAAACGCTAAAAAAGACTAATAGATATGGCAAAGGAATCAATGAAAGCACGTGAAGTAAAGCGTGCTAAATTAGTAGCCAAATACGCCGAGAAAAGAGCTGCTTTGAAGCAAATCGTAAGAACAGGTGATCCTGCTGATGCTTTCGAAGCTGCACAGAAGTTGCAAGAGTTGCCAAAGAATTCTAATCCAATTCGTATGCACAACCGTTGCAAACTGACTGGTCGTCCTAAAGGTTATATTCGTCAGTTCGGAATTTCGAGAATTCAATTCCGTGAGATGGCATCTAACGGACTGATCCCAGGCGTAAAAAAAGCAAGCTGGTAATTATTGTTTAAATATTGTCAGGGTAGTCCTGATTAATTTAATTTATTTTTATATGACTGATCCAATAGCAGATTATTTAACGAGGTTGCGGAACGCGATTGGTGCAAAGCACAGAGTTGTTGAAGTTCCCGCTTCGAATTTGAAAAAAGAAATCACTAAGATTCTTTTTGAAAAAGGCTACATCCTTAATTATAAGTTTGTAGAAGATGGTCCTCAAGGAACTATTAAGGTTGCCTTGAAGTATGATTCTGTTAACAAAGTTAACGCAATCAAAAAGTTAGAAAGAATATCTTCTCCGGGTATGCGTAAGTATACTGGTTACAAAGATATGCCGCGTGTTATTAATGGGCTGGGTATTGCTATAATATCTACTTCCAAAGGTGTAATGACTAACAAAGAGGCTGCAGAACTGAAAATCGGTGGTGAAGTCTTGTGTTATGTATATTAATTAGGAGGAATTAGAATGTCAAGAATAGGAAAATTACCCATTAGTATCCCTGCTGGAGTGACAATCACTCTGAAGGATAATGTGGTTACCGTAAAGGGACCCAAAGGCGAAATGAGCCAATATGTGAATCCTGCTATCAATGTTACTATTGAAGACGGACACGTAACTTTAACAGAAAACGATAAAGAAATGCTTGATAACCCGAAGCAGAAACATGCTTTCCACGGTTTGTATCGTTCATTGGTTCACAACATGGTTGTGGGCGTATCTGAAGGTTACAAGAAAGAACTGGAACTTGTAGGTGTAGGTTATCGTGCTTCAAACCAAGGTAACATCATTGAGCTGGCTTTAGGTTATACACACAATATTTTCATTCAATTACCTGCTGAGGTAAAAGTTGAAACGAAGTCTGAAAGAAATAAGAATCCTCTTATTATATTGGAATCGTGTGACAAACAATTGCTTGGTCAAGTTTGCTCTAAAATACGTTCTTTCCGTAAGCCTGAACCATACAAGGGTAAAGGTATTAAGTTTGTTGGCGAAGTAATTCGTAGAAAGTCTGGTAAATCAGCCGGCGCTAAGTAATTCATATAAAATTAGATTATTATGACAACAAAAATAGAAAGACGAGTTAAGATCAAATATAGAGTACGCAACAAAATTTCAGGTACTACTGAATGTCCGCGTATGAGTGTATTTAGAAGTAACAAGCAAATTTATGTCCAGATTATCGATGATCTTTCTGGTAAGACACTGGCTGCTGCTTCTTCTTTAGGTTTGACTGAGAAAGTCGCTAAAAAAGAACAAGCTGCTAAAGTTGGTGAAATGATTGCTAAAAAGGCTCAGGAAGCAGGTATAACTACTGTTGTTTTCGACCGTAATGGTTACTTGTATCATGGGAGAGTAAAAGAAGTAGCTGATGCTGCTCGTAACGGTGGACTTAAATTTTAATCATTATGGCAGGAGTTAATAATAGAGTTAAGATTACTAACGATATAGAACTGAAAGATAGATTAGTTGCTATTAATCGTGTTACTAAAGTTACCAAAGGTGGTAGAACTTTTAGTTTCTCTGCAATCGTTGTTGTAGGTAACGAAGAAGGTATCATTGGTTGGGGACTTGGTAAAGCAGGTGAAGTAACAGCTGCTATCGCTAAAGGTGTTGAGTCAGCTAAAAAGAACCTGGTGAAAGTACCTATTTTAAAAGGTACTGTTCCTCATGAACAATCAGCTAGATTTGGTGGTGCTGAAGTATTCATCAAACCTGCATCTCACGGAACCGGTGTTGTAGCTGGTGGTGCTATGCGTGCTGTATTGGAAAGTGTTGGTGTTACTGACGTTTTGGCTAAATCTAAAGGTTCTTCGAATCCGCATAATCTTGTTAAAGCTACAATTGAAGCTTTGAGTGAAATGCGTGATGCAAGAATGGTTGCTCAGAACAGAGGTATTAGTGTTGAAAAAGTATTTAGAGGATAAGGAGGAGATATGTCAACTATAAAGATTAAACAAGTTAAAAGTAGAATTGGTGCTCCAGCTGATCAGAAAAGAACTCTTGACGCACTGGGACTTCGTAAACTGAACCGTGTGGTTGAACACGAAAGCACTCCTTCAATTCTTGGAATGGTAGATAAAGTAAAACACTTGGTTGCCATTGTTAAGTAATTATTTGTTGAATAATAAAACGAAATTACAATATGAACTTAAGTAATTTAAAACCTGCTGAGGGATCTACTAAGACAAGAAAAAGAATTGGACGTGGTGCTGGTTCTGGCTTAGGTGGTACTTCTACAAGAGGTCATAAAGGAGCTAAATCAAGATCTGGATACTCTAAGAAAATCGGTTTTGAAGGTGGTCAGATGCCTCTTCAACGTCGAGTTCCTAAATTTGGTTTCAAGAATATTAATCGTGTTGAATATAAAGCTATCAACTTGGATACTATCCAGAAACTTGCTGAAGCTAAAAGCTTGGCAAAAGTTGGTGTAAACGACTTTATCGAAGCAGGATTTATTTCTTCAAATCAGTTGGTAAAAGTATTGGGTAACGGAACTCTGACTAACAAGCTGGAAGTAGAAGCTCATGCATTCTCTAAGACTGCAACTGCTGCTATCGAAGCTGCTGGTGGAACTGTAGTAAAACTCTGATTCAATGAGAAAAGCTATTGAAACATTAAAGAATATATGGAAGATTGAGGATCTGAGACAGCGGATCCTCATCACCATATTGTTTGTGGCAATTTACCGTTTCGGATCGTATGTCGTATTACCGGGTATCAATCCGGCGATGCTGGCAAAATTGCACGAACAAACAAGTGAAGGCCTTTTAGCCTTGTTAAATATGTTCTCTGGAGGAGCATTTTCTAATGCCTCTATTTTTGCATTAGGAATCATGCCTTATATCTCTGCATCTATCGTAATCCAGTTATTGGGAATCGCTGTACCGTATTTCCAGAAGTTGCAACGCGAAGGTGAGAGCGGCAGAAGAAAAATGAATCAATATACTCGTTACTTGACGATTGCTATATTGTTAGTTCAGGCCCCTTCTTATTTGCTCAATCTTAAAATGCAGGCTGGCCCTTCCTTAAATGCTTCATTAGATTGGACTCTGTTTATGGTTACCTCTACCATTATTTTGGCAGCAGGTAGTATGTTTATTTTGTGGCTTGGTGAAAGAATTACTGATAAAGGTATTGGTAACGGTATTTCATTTATCATCTTGATTGGTATTATCGCTCGTTTCCCTGATGCTTTGTTGCAAGAAGTTGTATCCAGAGTAGCAAATAAGAGCGGTGGTCTGATTATGTTTATAATTGAAATCGTATTCTTATTATTAGTGATTGGCGCTGCTATTCTTTTGGTGCAAGGTACAAGAAAGATTCCTGTACAGTATGCAAAAAGAATTGTTGGTAACAAGCAATATGGTGGTGCTAGACAGTATATCCCTTTAAAGGTGAATGCTGCCGGTGTTATGCCTATCATTTTTGCTCAGGCAATCATGTTTATTCCAATTACATTTATCGGCTTTTCAAATGTAAATGATGCAGGCGGTTTCTTGCATGCGTTTACAGATCATACAAGTTTCTGGTATAATTTTGTCTTTGCGGTAATGATTATATTATTTACGTATTTCTATACTGCAATTACAATTAATCCGACTCAGATGGCTGAGGATATGAAGAGAAATAATGGTTTCATCCCTGGTATTAAACCGGGAAAGAAAACAGCAGAGTATATTGATGATATAATGTCTCGTATCACTTTGCCGGGTTCTTTCTTCTTGGCTTTAGTTGCTATTATGCCTGCTTTTGCCGGTGTATTCGGAGTGCAAGCAGGATTCGCTCAATTCTTCGGCGGTACATCTTTGTTAATTCTTGTAGGTGTTGTTCTTGATACCCTGCAACAGGTTGAAAGTCATTTGTTGATGAGACACTATGATGGTCTGTTGAAATCTGGTCGTATTAAAGGACGCGCTGGTGTAGCGGCATATTAATTCTTTAGATTAGAAATGATATTTCTTAAAACAGAAGATGAAATAGAATTGCTCCGTCAGAGTAACCTGCTTGTTGGTAAAACTCTTGCAGAGGTTGCCAAACTGGTGAAGCCTGGTGTAACTACACGTGAGTTGGATAAAGTTGCTGAAGAGTTCATTAGAGATCATGGGGCAACTCCAACTTTCAAAGGATTTCCGAATCAATATGGAGAACCGTTTCCCGCATCTCTCTGTACTTCTGTCAATGAACAGGTGGTACATGGAATCCCAGGGGATATCGTACTGAAAGATGGTGATATCGTATCAGTGGATTGCGGAACTTACATGAATGGTTTCTGTGGTGATTCTGCTTATACTTTTTGTGTAGGAGAGGTAGACGAAGAGATTCGTAACTTGTTGAAGGTAACTAAAGAAGCGTTATATATTGGCATCCAGAACGCAGTGCAAGGTAAAAGAATTGGTGATATCGGATATGCTATTCAGCAATATTGTGAGTCTCATTCTTATGGTGTAGTGCGTGAGTTTGTTGGCCATGGCATCGGTAAAGAGATGCACGAAGATCCTCAGGTTCCTAACTATGGTAAAAGAGGATATGGACCATTGATGAAAAGAGGCCTTTGCATAGCGATAGAGCCGATGATAACATTGGGAGACCGACAAGTGATAATGGAAAGTGACGGATGGACTGTGAGGACCAGAGATCGTAAATGTGCTGCACATTTTGAGCATACGATAGCTGTTGGAGCTGGTGAAGCTGATATTTTGTCTTCATTCAAATTCATAGAAGAAGTTTTAGGAGATAAAGCAATATAATATGGCAAAGCAATCTGCAATAGAACAAGATGGAGTTATAGTTGAAGCATTGTCAAATGCAATGTTTCGTGTTGAATTAGAAAACGGACATGAGATTACCGCACATATTTCAGGCAAGATGAGGATGCATTACATCAAGATCCTGCCGGGAGATAAAGTGAGAGTCGAAATGTCTCCTTACGACTTATCGAAAGGAAGAATTGTGTTTAGATATAAATAAAATAAGATATGAAAGTAAGAGCATCATTAAAGAAACGCACGCCAGAATGTAAGATCGTTAGACGTAATGGCCGTTTGTATGTTATTAACAAGAAAAATCCTAAGTATAAACAACGTCAAGGATAATTTGTTATTTTTGCAAAAAAAATAATTTAGTATATGGCTATAAGAATAGTTGGTGTAGATTTACCTCAGAACAAAAGAGGTGAAATTGCGTTGACCTATGTATATGGAATAGGTCGCAGTAGTTCAGCAAAAATTTTAGATAAAGCTGGTGTAGATAAAGATCTGAAGGTTAAAGACTGGACAGATGATCAAGCTGCTAAGATTCGTGAGATTATCGGTGCAGAGTATAAAGTAGAAGGTGATCTTCGTTCTGAAATCCAATTGAACATTAAGCGATTAATGGATATTGGTTGCTATCGTGGTGTACGTCACCGTATTGGTCTGCCTGTTAGAGGTCAGAGCACTAAGAACAATGCACGTACTCGTAAGGGTAGAAAGAAAACCGTTGCTAATAAGAAAAAAGCTACTAAATAATAATTGTTGATATGGCAAAAAAAACAGTTGCAGCTAAAAAGAGAAATGTGAAAGTAGACGCTAATGGACAGTTGCATGTTCATTCATCTTTCAACAATATTATTGTTTCTCTTGCAAATAGTGAAGGGCAGATTATCTCTTGGTCATCTGCTGGTAAAATGGGATTTAGAGGTTCTAAAAAGAATACTCCTTATGCAGCTCAGATGGCTGCCCAGGATTGTGCAAAGATTGCATTCGATCTTGGCCTGAGAAAGGTAAAAGCATATGTGAAGGGTCCAGGTAACGGACGTGAGTCTGCTATTAGAACTATCCACGGTGCTGGTATCGAAGTTACTGAAATCATTGACGTGACTCCGCTTCCACATAATGGTTGTCGTCCTCCGAAAAGACGTAGAGTTTAATTTACCTTTAACTTACACAATGATCTTGATTTTGTTTTTGGATTACATTAATTTCTCTCTGTAATCGCGGCTGCAACAAATTGAGTTCATGAATAAACAATTAAATATTTAAAAGAAATGGCTAGATATACTGGACCAAAATCGAGAATCGCCCGTAAATTCGGTGAAGGAATCTTTGGAGCTGACAAAGTTTTGTCAAAGAAGAACTATCCCCCCGGACAACATGGTAATTCAAGAAAAAGAAAAACTTCTGAATACGGTGTGCAACTTCGTGAAAAACAGAAAGCTAAATACACTTATGGAGTTTTAGAAAAACAATTCCGTAATTTGTTTGAAAAAGCAGCTACTGCTAAAGGTATTACCGGTGAGGTACTTCTTCAATTGCTGGAAGGCCGTCTTGACAACGTAGTATTCCGTTTGGGTATTGCTCCTACACGTGCTGCTGCTCGTCAGTTGGTTAGTCACAAGCACATCACTGTAGATGGTGAAGTAGTAAACATTCCTTCATTTGCAGTAAAACCAGGACAATTGATTGGTGTTCGTGAAAGATCTAAGTCTTTGGAAGTAATTGCTAATTCTCTTGCAGGTTTCAATCACAGCAAGTATGCTTGGTTGGAATGGGACGAGGCTTCAAAGGTTGGTAAAATGTTGCACATACCTGAAAGAGCAGACATTCCTGAGAACATTAAAGAACATTTGATCGTTGAATTGTATTCTAAATAATAATTAATTTCATGGCGATATTAGCATTTCAAAAACCTGATAAAGTATTAATGTTGGAGGCGGACTCCAGATTCGGAAAATTCGAATTCCGTCCGTTGGAACCGGGTTTTGGTATTACTGTAGGTAATGCATTACGCCGTATCCTTCTTTCTTCATTAGAGGGTTTTGCTATCACTACTATCAGAATCGATGGTGTGGAGCATGAATTTTCTAGTGTACCTGGAGTAAAAGAGGATGTTACCAACATTATCTTGAATCTGAAACAAGTGAGATTCAAGCAAGTAGTTGAAGAGTTCGAGAGCGAAAAAGTGAGCATCACTGTCGAGAATTCCAGTGAATTTAAAGCAGGTGACATAGGTAAGTATTTGACTGGATTTGAAGTGTTAAATCCGGAATTAGTTATTTGTCATTTAGATTCTAAGTCAACTATGCAGATTGATATTACTATTAACAAGGGTCGTGGTTATGTACCTGCTGATGAAAATCGCGAGTATTGCACGGATGTTAATGTAATTCCAATCGACTCTATTTATACACCGATACGTAATGTCAAGTATGCTGTAGAAAACTTCCGTGTAGAGCAGAAGACTGACTACGAAAAGCTAGTGCTTGAAATTAGTACCGACGGTTCTATACACCCGAAAGAAGCGCTGAAAGAAGCTGCAAAAATTCTGATTTATCACTTCATGTTGTTCTCTGACGAGAAGATCACGCTTGAAAGTAATGATACTGATGGCAATGAAGAGTTTGATGAAGAAGTATTGCACATGCGTCAGCTGTTGAAAACTAAACTCGTTGATATGGACTTGTCAGTTCGTGCCCTCAATTGCTTGAAGGCTGCTGACGTAGAAACTCTCGGCGACTTGGTACAATTCAACAAAACTGACCTGCTGAAATTCAGAAACTTCGGAAAGAAATCGCTTACCGAGCTTGATGATTTGCTGGAAAGTCTGAATCTGTCGTTTGGAACCGACATTTCTAAATATAAATTAGATAAAGAATAAAAAATGAGACATAATAAAAAATTCAATCATTTAGGTCGTACTGCTTCTCATAGAAGCGCTATGTTATCTAACATGGCTTGCTCTTTGATCAAGCACAAAAGAATCACTACGACTGTTGCAAAGGCGAAAGCTTTGAAGAAGTTTGTTGAGCCTTTGATTACTAAGTCTAAAGAAGATACTACGAACTCTCGTCGTGTTGTATTTAGCAACTTGCAAGATAAGATTGCAGTAACAGAGTTGTTCAAAGAAATCTCTGTTAAGATTGCTGATCGTCCGGGTGGTTATACTCGTATTATCAAGACTGGTAACCGTTTGGGTGACAACGCAGAAATGTGCTTTATTGAGTTGGTTGACTACAATGAAAACATGGCTAAGGAAAAAGTTGCTAAGAAAGCTACTCGTACTCGTCGTTCGAAGAAAGCTGCTGAAGCTGCTCCTGCTGCTGTTGAAGCTCCTGCAACTGAAGCTCCTAAGGCTGAAGAACCAAAAGCTGAATCGGCTGAATAATTTTACAGTTATTCTTATAGATATAAAAAAGGCTACCTTCAAAGGTAGCCTTTTTTGTTTGTCTGCCGTTTATTAATACTAAGATACATTAAAATATATCCTAATTAAACTTTTCATAGAGAGAATCTGTTATATTTGCAGGTGAATATGGCAAAATTTGTAAAGGTAATATTGTTTCTGTTGCTGACAGTTGCTTTTCATAGCATAGCAGGCAATGTCTCTACCGAAAAAATGGTGGATAAGCAGGGGTGTGATATTACATATGCTATGGGGCAGCGTGGGGAAATCTGTGCACCCGATCTTCCGGGTAAGCCTGTGGCTGAATTGACCAATTTGCAGAGCCATCAAATATCTGTGACACGTATTCAACGTGTACAGCTTGGAGAATATTTCTTTTCTTTAAAGAATGCGCTACAAGGTTGTGCTGATCGTGAGAGCTCACTATCACAACACTGGGGGCGGATTTATGATACAACAACTTCCTATTATTGCCAGCCATCGAGTGAATACTATGTATACACCTTGAGGCGTATAATTATTTAGCAGTATATTTATTGGTATTGTTTATTTTGTGGTTACTGGTATCTTCTGTATACTGGTGATACTACTTCTTTTTATCTTTATATTTTTACTAATAAATTAAACTTTAAATATTATGGCAACTACTCAAACGATTGATGCTACTATATTCGCATCTACACACCCCGATATCGCTAAACGCATAAGTGTTTCAGGAGTTTTAATCTCTTCTGTTATGTTATTGATTGGTATTTTAGCTTTTGCTTCAACATTCGAATTGGATGACAAGTCTTCTACAACCAGTATGGCTTTGATGGTTTTGGGGACAGGTTTATTCCTTATCGGAATTTTCCGTCTTTTCTGGAAATCAAAGGAGGTTGTTTATTTACCAACAAAAAGTGTGGCTAAAGAGCATAGTGTATTCTTTGATTTGAAGCATATGGATGCTTTGAAAAATCTTGTAAATTCGGGTTCATTCTCCGCTGATTCGAAAATAAAAAGCGAGGCTAGTGGTAATATACGTATGGATGTGATACTTTCTGCTGATAAAAAGTTTGCAGCTGTACAGTTATTCCAATTTGTACCTTACACGTATCAGCCAATAACATCGGTGCAGTATTTCACTAATGAAAAAGCTTCTGCGATAGTCGCTTTTTTGTCGAAAAGTAAAATACAATAAGTATATATCTATAACACCTGTTTGACTTTGTTTTTTCCGACACATTAAAACTATGCAGTTTGAAACTTTATATTGAGTTTGCTGCTACTAAATAAAACAGGTTTTAGATGTTACTGTAAAAGATAACTTTGATTTTCATACGAAGATGGGGATTAGTCGTTAATGACGGCGATCCCCATTTTTTTCATTAAGAAGCAGGCGTTCATGTTTTGAGCAACTCCGTTTCTCATTTGATATGAGAAGGTGAGTTCATTGTTGGTAATGTCGGCTTCGAAACAGTAATTTCGGATATTTTGTGGGAAGGACTCTATTAAAGTCCCTAATAACAAGTCATGGGTGGCGATGATACCGTTGGCGTTCATGTGCATGAATTGTTTGATAAGGGCGAAAGAGCCTTTCTGTTTGTCCATGGAGTTGGTGCCTTTCAGTATTTCATCAAGGATGATGAAAAGCTCTTCCCCGGCTTCAAGTTTGTCTATGATTAATTTAAGTCGCTTGAGTTCTGCAAAGAAATAAGATTCGTTGTCAGCTAGGGAATCACTGGTTCGAAGGCTGGTAACGAGACGGGCCGGATATATTTTCATTTGCTTTGCCCAAACGGGAGCTCCTATACATGCCAGTAGATAGTTTACTCCTACAGTACGTAAATAAGTACTCTTGCCTGCCATATTGGCGCCTGTGATTATAATAAAGAAAGGACGTTTTTCAATGTCTATTCCGTTACGCACACATTGGTTGCGATCCATTAGGGGATGCCCCAAGGCTTCAGCTTGTAGGTGGAAAGATTGAGCAGCGATAGTGGGGTAAATATAATCCGGATGGTTATATGCGAATGTTGCCAGGGAACAATAGGCATCTATTTCTCCGATTGTTTCTATCCATCGGGGTAGGTCGGATGCATGAATCTCTTTCCACTTCTCGATTCGCATCACCTGTCGTAGCTCCCAAAATATCAGTCCGTTGAGTATAGTACTCATGAGCAGATTGCTTCGTTGGTCGAGTGCGTTCATCAGTTTAGAAAGCTGGCGGACTGCTTGAGAAGCGGTTTGATTTTGACTTGTAAGGTCCGTTTTTAACTCTTGCAGTATATGACTGTGCATTTCTTTTTGTTCAGTGAGCAGAATTTGGTCAGCGTATGTCGAAAGAATCTGCAGCTTTTCTCCGTAGGTTGTTTGCAGTTTAGTGATTCCTTTAGAGAAAATAGTACTGAATAATACAAAGCTGACAAATACTCCTCCTGCGATGTTAGCCGAGATAATGCCTAAAATGGCTAGACTTATACATAAGAAATTAATGACGGTAACTGCTATTGGGAGGATACGCAGGAGCGTACGTTTTCGATAATAACTCGGACTGGCTGCCCATTCTTTGATTTCGGTGGTATCGGTAGGTTTTCCTTTATAGAGTAATCCGAGTAAGCGGATTTGTTGGCGATATTCCAAATCGGTGGAGAGTTCCCGGATGGCTTCCTGGCGGTGGTCAATAGCTTCTTTATTCTCCAGATGTGCATTGAACCAATTTGCGAGATGTTGCTTGCCGATAGGGGTTGCGGTGCGGTTGATATATTGGAAAAGAGAGTGTTCGCCAAATACATCCAGATCAAGAGTGTAGAGGTGAGACGGGTTAATGAATTCTTTTCCATCGTCAAAATCGGAAAAATCATATTGTATGGCACGTAGTTCCTGCTCGTTGATTTCTATTTTCTTTTTCAGAAAGTCTTTTCGGTAGAACCAGAAATTATGGCGTTTTACTAACCAAATGAATAAGATAAAGGGTAGGACAGCGAATGCAGAGAGGCATAGCCAACCGTCAGACCAAAAAATAATGGCATTTGCTACGGCTCCTACGAATAAGATAAGTCGAAGAAGACTTATATAATAGATACGTTTTCGTGCATTCTGTAACTCCAGTTCTGTTTTCTGAATGATTTGCTGATATGTGGTAATGATCTGTTCTAGTTTTTCCATGACAAATTTAAATCTTTTGCGCAAAGGTAATATAATTCATAACGGTCGGGATAGGAGCTTGTTTTTGTCAAGAGTAGATTTACTGTTTATTAACGGAAGTAGGAAGATGTGTGGGCTTGGATTATAACTCGTCTTGATAATGTTGTTGTTAGCTGGAAGAAATTTTCAATATTTCTTTTCTCATTCTTGCATTTATCCGCTAAAATTTATAACTTTCCACTCGAAAAGGCGTTAGACAGGAAAGGAGGATGCTTATGAAGAAAGGATGTATCTTATGTTTGCTGATAAGCGTGATTAGCCTTCCGTTAATTGCGCAGAATATTATTTATTCCAACCTGAAAGAGTTACTGACTCAACATGGCGATACCACTGCTGTGTTGCGTGTAGAAAAACGTTCCAGAAATCAGATTGTATTAACAGGAGGGGCTGATTACCGGATAACGGCCGGTGATGACGAGTCGTTGTGCCGGCGTTTGAAGAAGCGTTGTTTTGCTGTGCGTGACGAAAAAGGAAATTTATATTTGAACTGTCGTAAGTTGCGCTATAAGAAATTGCGTTTTGGAGCATGGTATGCTCCTGCTGTTCAGTTAGGTAAAAACATCTATTTTTGTGCGATGCCTTTAGGATCAGTCATCGGAGGCAACTTTGTGGAAGAAGATGATGTAAAACTAGGAGGAAATATAGGCGATGCTCTTGCCGCTTCAAGTCTGGTTACAAAACGTGTTTGCTATGAATTGAATGGTGAAACAGGGAAAGTCGACTTTCTGGGGAAAGATAGAATGCTGCAATTATTGAAGAATTATCCGGAACTGAAACAAGCATATTTGAAAGATGATAGTCAAGAAGCGAAGCATACTTTTAAATATCTGTTAGAGTTGCAGAATAAACAAAAGAAATAATTCCATTAATTTTGGTTGGCATCGTATGAAAAGCCCTATCAATAATACAATCACCTGTATAATGATATTATTGAGATGTGGGTTACACTAGTTATGTAAATTCCACCGATTCCATAGTGTTGAAAAGGGCTGCTATTTGCTTTACTAAAGATTCTCTTTTATTTTAATGAAAGGGTTCTTACCAATGATCCTTCCATTCATTTTAATGAAAAGTTTTAGTGAAGCTCCGCCATTCGTTTTAATGATAGCTTTGCTATTTACCGTAATGCCAACCCTGCTATCTACTTCAATGAAAGATCTATCTATCTGTTTTGACAAAACGGCCTGTATTCGTGCCTGTATAAAAGTATAAGAGAGTTTTGACATCGCTTGTGTCTTGTTCTTCTATCAAACTGTAAATGTAATAATACCTTTCTGATAATAAATCTGCCAAATCTCTTGTCTTTTATCTTCTTTTTTTCTATCTTGCGAAGAGTTATAAGACTGTATTGCTTACAGTTTGTAATCCTTAATTCTGTTTATTATGAGAATAACTCTTGGCAACACACTACCTCCTTATCCGGATTTTGTAGAAGGTATCCGGAGAGCTCCCGACCGTGGTTATACACTTACCCCGGCGCAGACAATCACTGCATTAAAAAACGCTTTGCGTTATATTCCTACCGAGTGGCACGAACAATTGGCTCCTGAATTGATGGAAGAGCTACGCACTCGCGGGCGGATTTACGGATACCGTTTCCGTCCTGCCGGCGACCTGAAAGCCAAACCGATTGACGAATATCGGGGACAATGCATTGAAGGCAAAGCTTTTCAGGTAATGATTGACAATAACCTTTGCTTCGATATAGCATTATATCCCTACGAACTAGTCACTTACGGTGAAACCGGACAAGTCTGCCAAAACTGGATGCAATATCGACTGATAAAACAATACCTCGAAGAACTTACCCAAGAACAGACGCTGGTTATTGAGTCCGGACATCCATTAGGGCTTTTCCGCTCCCGTCCCGATGCTCCCCGCGTTATAATAACCAATTCGATGATGATCGGGCAATTCGACAATCAACATGATTGGCATATTGCTGCCCAGATGGGAGTTGCCAATTACGGGCAAATGACTGCCGGCGGCTGGATGTATATCGGTCCTCAAGGAATTGTGCATGGCACTTTCAATACCCTCCTCAATGCCGGGCGATTGAAACTGGGGATTCCCCAAGATCAGGATCTGCGGGGACATTTATTTGTATCTTCCGGCTTGGGAGGAATGAGCGGCGCACAACCCAAAGCGGCGGAGATAGCAGGAGCAGTCTCCATCATAGCCGAAGTAGATAGTTCGCGCATTGAAACCCGCCACCGCCAGGGATGGGTGGGACACGTGACTGCGGATATAGCCGAAGCATACCGGATGGCATCTCAAGCAATGCAACATCGTGAACCCTGCTCGATAGCCTATCACGGCAATGTCGTAGACCTGCTCGAATATGCCGAACGCGAAAGAATTCCTATTGAATTATTATCCGATCAAACCTCCTGTCATGCCGTTTACGAAGGCGGTTACTGCCCTGCCGGACTAACTTTTGAAGAACGCACACGCCTTCTTCACGAATCTCCGGAACAATTCCGTCACTTGGTAGATATATCCTTGCATCGTCATTTCGAAGTTATCAAGAAACTCGTAGCCCGCGGAACTTATTTCTTTGATTATGGAAACTCCTTTATGAAAGCCATATACGATGCCGGAGTAAAAGAAATCTCCCGTAATGGTGTTGATGAAAAGGACGGATTTATCTGGCCAAGCTATGTTGAAGATATTATGGGACCCCAACTCTTTGATTATGGCTACGGTCCGTTCAGATGGGTTTGCTTGAGTGGCAAACACGAAGATCTGATAAAAACAGACCACGCAGCTATGGAATGTATCGACGTCAATCGGCGCGGTCAGGATCTTGACAATTACAACTGGATACGGGATGCAGAAAAGAATCAGCTCGTGGTGGGTACACAGGCACGTATTCTGTATCAGGATGCAGTTGGGAGAATGAACATAGCCCTCCGTTTCAATGAGATGGTCCGCCGGGGAGAAGTAGGTCCTATCATGCTGGGGCGAGACCATCACGATGTAAGCGGAACGGATTCCCCTTTCCGGGAGACATCGAATATCAAAGACGGAAGCAATGTGATGGCAGATATGGCAGTGCAATGTTTTGCCGGAAATTGTGCCCGTGGGATGAGCTTGGTAGCTTTGCACAATGGTGGGGGAGTCGGTATTGGCAAAGCAGTCAATGGCGGCTTCGGTATGGTATGCGACGGTAGCGAACGGGTAGATGAAATACTCCGTTCGGCAATGCTCTGGGATGTGATGGGCGGAGTAGCCCGTCGCTCATGGGCGCGTAATCCGCATGCGATGGAGACAAGCGAAGCATTTAATGACTCCCATGCAAGAGACTATCAGATAACAATGCCGTATGTAGCAGACGAAGAACTTATAAAGAAGATAGTCCCATATATTGTGGGAAAATAGTATCACATATTATGGGAATTTATTCTCTTAATATGAGAGAATAAATTCCCATAATATATGGAACTGTTTAAACATATAGCTGTTTAGTATAAAACATGCGGTGATTCGGTATGAAACTCGTGTGAACCGTGCCTGATTATATAAGGACTATTGGGAAAGAGCACTTGTTTAATGTAAAACATATAGTTATCCAGTTGAATATAACCTCTATAATAGTAGATATTTGATATGAGTTGGAATAAAATTATTGAATGCGTCCCCAATTTTAGCGAGGGACGTGATTTAGAGAAAATAGATCAGATAGTAGCCCCTTTCCGTATTAAGGCTGGGGTAAAACTGCTTGATTACAGTAATGATGAAGACCATAACCGTCTGGTTGTAACTCTTGTCGGCGAGCCGGAAGCTCTGTACGAAGCAATCGTTGAAGCCGTCGGTGTTGCTGTCCGTTTGATAGACCTGAATCAGCATACCGGGCAACATCCCCGTATGGGAGCAGTAGATGTCATCCCTTTCATCCCGATTAAGAATACCAGCATGGAAGAAGCCATCGAACTATCCAAGAAAGTAGCCGCAAAAGTAGCCGAGATCTATCATCTTCCTGTCTTCCTGTATGAGAAGTCCGCAACTGCGTCGCATCGGGAAAATCTCGCTTCCGTTCGTAAAGGAGAATTTGAAGGCATGGCCGAAAAAATCAAACTACCCGAATGGCAACCAGATTTCGGACCTGCCGAACGTCATCCAACCGCAGGTGCAGTCGCCATCGGAGCCCGTATGCCGCTCGTAGCCTACAATATCAATCTTAGTACGGACAATCTGGAAATAGCTACCAAGATAGCAAAGAATATCCGCCATATCAATGGAGGGCTCCGTTATGTGAAAGCAATGGGAGTGGAGCTAAAGGAGAGAAACATCACCCAGGTATCCATAAACATGACCGACTATACCCGTACTGCCCTTTACCGCGCCTTCGAATTGGTACGTATCGAAGCTCGCCGCTATGGTGTTACGATTGTCGGTAGTGAAATCATTGGCCTCGTACCGATGGAAGCCCTGATTGATACAGCTTCTTACTATCTCGGACTCGAAAACTTTTCCATGCAGCAAGTCTTGGAAGCCCGTATCATGGAATAGCCGGTAAAGAAATATGTTAGCGAATATTCAATCCAAATCAGAACGGATGTTTACAGGGGGAACCTGCCCTGATAAAAAACAACGGATCAAGAAGCAGGATGAATGAAACAAGAATAAACCAAGATAATTCGGATAATTTATGAGTGAAAACCTAATCATATTCAATGCCCGTATTGTAACTCCCATCGGCTTTTCCGCCCGTAAAGGCGAAGAAATGTCCCAACTGAAAGTCATAGAGAACGGAACCGTGGAAGTCACCAAAGGAGTCATCACCTACGTTGGTGAAAACCGTGGCGAAGACCGCGACGGTTACTATCAACACTACTGGCATTATAACGCTCGCGGACACTGCCTCTTGCCCGGCTTCGTTGATTCCCATACCCATTTCGTGTTTGGTGGAGAACGTTCCGAAGAATTCTCCTGGCGTCTGAACGGCGAAAGCTATATGTCGATTATGGAGCGGGGAGGCGGAATTGCAAGCACCGTAAAAGCCACCCGGCAAATGAACTTCCTGAAACTACGTTCAGCAGCCGAAGGCTTTCTGAAAAGAATGAACACAATGGGCGTAACCACCGTAGAAGGTAAAAGCGGCTACGGACTGGATCGGGAGACCGAACTATTACAGCTAAAGGTAATGCGTAGCCTGAACAACACCGAGCATAAACGTGTCGATATAGTCTCCACCTTTCTCGGCGCCCATGCCCTTCCCGAAGAATATGCAGGAAGAAGCGACGAATACATCGACTTCCTGATTCGTGAAATGCTTCCCCTTGTCCGTGGCGGCGAACTGGCAGAATGTTGTGATGTCTTTTGCGAACAAGGCGTTTTCTCTATCGAACAGTCCCGCCGCCTGCTTCAGGCAGCCAAGGAACACGGCTTTCTGTTGAAACTCCACGCTGACGAAATCGTCTCCCTCGGTGGAGCTGAACTGGCAGCCGAACTGGGAGCACTGTCTGCCGATCACCTCCTGCACGCTTCCGATGCCGGCATCCGTGCAATGGCCGATGCCGGAGTAGTAGCCACCCTGTTACCTTTGACAGCTTTTGCTCTGAAAGAACCCTACGCACGCGGTCGTGAAATGATTGACTCCGGCTGTGCAGTAGCACTCGCCACCGACTTGAATCCCGGCAGTTGTTTCTCCGGTTCTATCCCGCTGACCATTGCTCTGGCCTGCATCTATATGAAAATGAGCATCGAAGAAACCATCACCGCCCTAACCCTGAACGGAGCTGCCGCCCTTCAGCGAGCCGACCGGATCGGAAGCATCGAAGTAGGCAAACAAGGCGATTTTATCGTCCTCAATTCCAACAACTATCATATTCTACCTTATTATATAGGCATGAACTGTGTAATCATGACTATTAAAGGTGGCATGTTATATCCCGTCGCTTAATAGTTGACCAACTCATTCATTAATCACTTAAAACAAAATACCATGTTAGCAGATTTAACCGTAAAAGATTTCTTAGATAAAGTAGCTTGCAGCGATCCTGTACCCGGTGGAGGTAGTATTGCCGCTTTGGATGGAGCACTGGCTTCCGCCCTTTCCACAATGGTAGCACGGCTCACCGTAGGAAAAAAGGGATACGAAGCCAGTGAAGAAGTAATGCAGCACGCACAAACTATCACCCTCCGTCTGCTGGACGAATTTATTGCACTTATCGATAAAGATTCCGCTGCCTACAACGAAGTCTTTGCCTGCTTCAAACTTCCTAAAACAACCGACGAAGAGAAAGCCGCGCGAAGTGCCGCCATTCAGGAAGCAACCAAACAAGCCGCCCTCGTTCCGTTGGAAGTAGCCCGCAAAGCCCTGGATATGATGTCCGTCATAGCAGATGTTGCCCGCTTGGGCAACCGCAATGCCGTCACAGATGCCTGTGTAGCCATGATGGCCGCCCGTTCTGCCGTATTGGGAGCCTTGCTGAACGTCCGTATCAACCTCGGTTCGCTCAAAGACAGAGATTTTGTCTTCCAACTGCAAACCGAAGCCGATACAATCGAGCAAACCGCCTGCTGGAGAGAAAAAGAATTGTTGGATGCCGTAAATCAAGACTTGCGCGTATGAGTAAGAATGTATATCATATCGGTTCCGGAGCATTGACCTTCGAAATCATCGAACGAATTATCAACGAAAACCTAAAACTGGAACTAGCTCCCGAAGCCAAGTTGCGCATCCAGAAATGTCGTGACTATCTCGACCACAAAATAGCTTCTTCCGAAGAACCGCTGTACGGTATAACAACCGGTTTCGGCTCTTTATGTACCAAAAATATTTCTCCCGACGAACTCGGTACGCTTCAGGAGAACCTGATAAAAAGCCATGCTTGCAGCGTAGGCGAAGAAATCCGCCCCGTCATCATCAAACTGATGATGCTTCTCAAAGCCCACGCCCTCTCATTGGGACATAGCGGCGTACAAGTAATCACCGTGCAGCGCATCCTCGACTTCTTCAACAATGACGTCATGCCTATCGTCTATGACCGTGGCTCCCTTGGAGCCTCCGGCGACCTTGCTCCGCTCGCCAATCTTTTCCTCCCCCTGATTGGTGTCGGCGATGTCTACTATAAAGGGAAAAAGTGCGAAGCCATCAGTGTACTTGACGAATTCGGCTGGGAACCCGTCAAACTAATGAGTAAAGAAGGACTGGCCCTGCTCAACGGCACCCAATTTATGAGCGCCAACGGTGTATTCGCTATGCTCAAAGCCTTCCGCCTCTCAAAAAAAGCCGACCTCATAGCCGCCCTTTCCCTCGAAGCCTTTGATGGTCGTATCGACCCGTTTATGGACTGCATCCAGCAAATCCGCCCCCATCAGGGACAAATCGAGACAGGCGAAGCCTTCCGCAAACTACTGGCCGGTAGCGAACTGATCGAACGTCACAAAGAACACGTTCAAGATCCCTACTCCTTCCGCTGCATCCCGCAAGTACACGGTGCCACGAAAGACGCCATCCGCTACGTTGCCTCCGTATTGCTGACCGAAATCAATTCCGTCACGGACAACCCCACCATCTTCCCCGATGAAGACCGGATCATCTCCGGCGGAAACTTCCACGGGCAACCGCTTGCCATTTCTTATGACTTCCTTGCCATCGCTTTGGCCGAATTGGGAAATATCTCCGAACGCCGTGTCTCTCAACTGATTATGGGACTCCGCGGACTACCTGAATTCCTGGTTGCCAACCCCGGTCTGAACTCCGGCTTCATGATTCCGCAATATGCCGCCGCTTCGATGGTCAGCCAGAATAAAATGTACTGCTATGCGGCTTCGAGCGACTCCATCGTCTCCTCCAACGGACAGGAAGACCACGTAAGCATGGGCGCCAACGCCGCTACCAAACTCTATAAAGTGATGGACAACCTGGAACATATCCTTGCCATCGAACTGATGAATGCTGCACAAGGTATTGACTTCCGTCGTCCGCTGAAAACTTCTCCCGTTCTTGAACGTTTCCTTCATGCCTATCGGAAAGAAGTGCCTTTTGTGAAAGATGATATCGTGATGTACAAGGAGATACATAAAACAGTCGCCTTCCTGAAGAGGACACAAATTGACTATTGACCATAAACCAACCCTTTTTCGCTTTTCGTTAATAATGGTGACTGTTGTTGCCGGGTAAGTGTTGATTCTATCGACATTTATCCGGCATTGGTCGATTATAATCCCTCTGCCGGCGATAAAACTTTACTTCGCATTCCCCTCATTCCTACCTTTGCCCTATGTTTGTTCCGTATTTCCTATTAACACTTGTTTTCATTTTACTCTATTGAATGATAATAATTCCCAAATGCATTATAAATAGAAGGAAACTTGATTTGTTAATTGAGTTTTCTATATATCTTTGTTCCGTTTTTCCTTTGGAAATGAAAAGAAAACGAAAACTGCATTTTAATAAAATAGAAAAACGGATGATGGCAGAGCATGGAAAAGACGCTTCCCAACGGGTAGAGTTAAGAGAACGGATCATAACGGCAGCAACAGAAGCTTTTACTTCAAAAGGCATCAAGAGTATTACGATGGACGACATTGCAGCAGCATTAGGAATATCCAAACGTACCCTCTATGAAGTCTTTTCGGATAAAGAATCGTTGTTGAAAGAATGTATACTGAAGGCACAGGCCGACAGAGATAAGTACTTACAGAAAATCTTTGAACAGTCGCATAATGTGTTAGAGGTAATACTTGCAGTCTTTCAGAAAAGTATTGAGGTGTTCCATCAGACGAATAAACGCTTTTTTGAAGACATCAAGAAATATCCGAAGGTATATGAGATGATGAAGAACCGGCAGGACAGCGATTCGCAGAAAACGATGTCCTTCTTCAAGACGGGAGTAGAGCAGGGCATCTTTCGTCCGGATGTGAACTTCGCTATCGTTAATTTGCTGGTACGAGAGCAGTTTGACGTACTTCTGAATACGGATATCTGCAATGAATATCCTTTTATTGAAGTGTACGAATCCATCATGTTTACTTATATACGCGGCATCTCCACCGAAAAAGGAGCAAAGGTACTGGAAGACTTTATACAAGAATATCGTAAGAACCGCATCGCAGATTAGAGCAAAAGTGAGGTTTTATTGACAAACAAGTAAGATTAAATTAGAAATTCAGTTTATGAACAAGATGAAAAGATTGGCAGGTAAGAAGATTCTTCTGGTAGCTGTGGCACTCTGTGCATTTGGTTTTGCAAAGGCGCAGGACACACAGGCGGAGAAGAATATACTAACCTTAACCTTAGACAAAGCCCTGGAAATTGCATTGGATGAGAATCCGACAATAAAAGTGGCAGAAGAAGAAGTTGCATTAAAGAAAGTTGCCAGTAAAGAAGCCTGGCAAAGTCTGTTGCCGGAGGCTAGTATTGCCGGTTCAGTAGACCATACCATTAAAGCGGCTGAAATGAAATTGAACGATAACGTGTTCAAGATGGGGCAAGACGGTTCGAACACCGTTAATGCGGGGTTGAGTATTAATCTGCCACTCTTTGTGCCGGGCGTTTATCGTGCCATGTCGATGACAAAGACGGATATTGAACTGGCAGTAGAGAAGTCACGCGCTTCCAAACTGGATCTCGTGAATCAGGTGAGCAAGGCTTATTATCAGTTGATGCTTGCGCAGGACAGCTATGAAGTGCTTCAAGGCAGTTATAAACTGGCAGAAGATAACTACAATGTAGTGAATGCCAAATATCAGCAGGGAACCGTGAGCGAATATGACAAGATCAGTGCGGAGGTGCAGATGCGCAGTATTAAACCGAACTTGATTTCGGCAGCTAATGCGGTGACTTTGGCTAAGTTGCAGTTGAAAGTCCTGATGGGGATCACAGCCGATGTGGAGATAAAGATTAACGATAGTCTGACCAACTATGAGACGGCCATGTTTGCCAACCAGTTGAGAGAAGAAAATGTAAATCTGGACAACAATACCACCATGAAGCAGTTGGACTTGAACATGAAGTTGCTTGAAAAGAACGTAAAGTCTTTAAAGACAAACTTTATGCCGACTCTTTCAATGAGTTTCTCCTACCAATATCAATCACTGTATAATCCGAATATCAATTTTTTCAATTACAACTGGAGCAACAGTTCCAGCCTGATGTTCAATCTTAGTATACCTTTATATAAGGCAAGTAACTTTACGAAAGTGAAATCCGCCCGTATACAGATGCGCCAGCTCGATTGGAACCGTATCGATACGGAAAGACAATTGAATATGCAGATTGTCAGTTGTCGCAATAACATGAGTGCCAGCACAGAGCAGGTAGTCAGCAACAAGGAAAATGTGATGCAGGCAAAGAAAGCGGTAGTGATTGCCGAAAAACGTTATGATGTAGGTAAGGGCACGGTGCTCGAACTGAACAGTTCCCAAGTGTCGCTGACACAGGCGCAACTCACCTATAATCAGTCCATATACGATTACCTGGTTGCTAAGGCAGACCTCGATCAGGTTCTGGGAAAAGAATAAAGATAGACAACTAAAAAATTACAATTAAGGAATATGAAAAGAAGTATCCAATTGGTAGCCCTGCTGTTAACTGTGTTTATGGGCTCATGTACAGGTGGAAAAGACAAAGCGGCTGCGGAACATGTGGACGCGAAGCCCATTGTGAAGCTGGCAGACGTAAAAGCCCGTCCCGTAGATCAAATACAAGATTACACAGCGACGGTGGAAGCTGAAGTAAAGAATAATATAGCCCCTTCGTCTCCCGTACGTATCGACCAGATTTTTGTGGAAGTAGGCGACCGCGTATCCAAAGGCCAGAAACTTGTGCAGATGGATGCAGCCAACCTGAAACAGACGAAGCTGCAACTAGATAATCAGGAAATAGAATTCAACCGTATTGACGAATTATATAAAGTGGGCGGTGCGTCCAAATCAGAGTGGGATGCTTCGAAGATGCAACTCGATGTGAAGAAAACCGCTTATAAGAATCTGCTGGAGAATACCTCTTTGCAAAGCCCTATCAACGGTGTGGTCACTGCACGCAACTATGATAATGGCGATATGTACAGCGGTGGAGAACCCGTACTTGTAGTAGAACAGATCACTCCGGTGAAACTCCTGATTAACGTGTCCGAAACCTACTTCACGAAAGTGAAAAAAGGTACTCCTGTCGACGTGAAACTCGATGTATATGGCGATGAAGTATTTACAGGAACCATCAATCTGATTTACCCTACCATAGATGCCACTACCCGTACATTCCAGGTAGAGATCAGACTGGATAATAAAGACCAGCGTGTGCGTCCGGGAATGTTTGCCCGTGCGACATTGAACTTCGGTACAGCAGAAAACGTCGTTGTTCCCGATTTGGCAATCGTTAAGCAGGCAGGTTCCGGCGACCGTTATGTATTCGTTTATAAAGACGGTAAAGTATCTTATAATAAGGTCGAACTGGGTAGACGCATGGGTACGGAGTATGAGTTGAAATCCGGTGTACCGGATAACTCACAGGTGGTAGTTGCCGGACAGTCACGTTTGGTGAATGGTATGGAAGTAGAGGTGGAAGCCTCTTCCCAGTCTTCTTCCAAATAAGAGGTGTTCAGTACCTTTCGCCCGATGCTTTTATTAATTAACCTGATTTCAAAACGATCTTCCGGCTCCCTCTTTTGGGGAGAGGAGCGGGGAGAGGCTTTTAAATAAAATAACATGAGTTTATACGAAGGTGCGGTTAAGAAACCGATTATGACCTCCCTCTGCTTCTTGGCAGTGGTGATTTTTGGTCTTTTCTCTTTGTCCAAGTTACCTATCGACTTGTATCCGGACATTGACACGAATACAATCATGGTAATGACCGCTTATCCCGGAGCAAGTGCTTCGGATATAGAAAATAATGTGACTCGCCCGCTCGAAAATACGTTGAACGCGGTGAGCAACTTGAAACATATCACCTCCCGTTCTTCCGAGAATATGTCATTGATTACATTGGAGTTCGAGTTTGGTAACGATATTGACGTTCTGACCAATGATGTGCGTGATAAACTCGATATGGTAAGTTCGCAGCTTCCCGATGATGTCGAGAATCCGATCATTTTCAAATTTAGTACGGACATGATTCCTATCGTGCTGCTTTCCGTACAGGCCAATGAGAGTCAGTCAGCCCTTTATAAGATATTGGACGATCGTGTGGTAAACCCGCTGGCGCGTATTCCGGGAGTCGGAACCGTGTCTATCAGTGGTGCGCCGCAACGTGAGATTCAGGTCTATTGCGACCCCAATAAACTGGAAGCCTATCACCTGACTATCGAAACAATCAGTTCCATTATCGGTGCCGAGAACAAGAATATTCCCGGTGGTAACTTCGATATTGGTAGCGAAACATACGCGTTGCGTGTGGAAGGTGAATTCGATGATTCCCGACAGTTGGCAGACGTAGTGGTAGGTACGCATAATGGGGCAAATGTCTTTTTGCGTGATGTAGCCCGAATCGTCGATACTGTGGAAGAACGTGCACAGGAAACCTATAACAATGGTGTGCAAGGTGCGATGATTGTTGTTCAGAAGCAGTCGGGAGCCAATTCGGTAGAAATCTCCAAGAAAGTGGCCGACGCATTGCCGAGGCTTCAGAAGAACCTGCCGAGTGACGTGAAGATCGGTGTCATTGTCGATACCTCCGACAACATTTTGAACACCATCGACAGTTTGACGGAAACCGTTGTTTATGCCTTGCTCTTCGTTGTCATCGTCGTGTTCCTTTTCTTGGGACGCTGGCGTGCTACATTGATTATCTGTATCACCATTCCGCTTTCGTTGATTGCCTCGTTCATTTACCTGGCGATTAGTGGAAATACGATTAATATCATCTCGCTTTCATCACTTTCTATCGCTATCGGTATGGTAGTGGATGATGCGATTGTGGTACTTGAAAACGTAACGACCCATATCGAGCGTGGCTCCGATCCGAAACAGGCAGCCGTGCACGGAACCAATGAGGTGGCAATTTCTGTAGTCGCTTCTACGCTGACTATGATTGCCGTGTTCTTCCCGTTGACAATGGTAAGCGGTATGTCCGGTGTACTTTTCAAACAGTTGGGTTGGATGATGTGTGCCATCATGTTTATTTCTACGGTCGCCGCACTATCTTTGACTCCGATGCTCTGTTCCCAGTTGCTTCGTTTGCAGAAAAAACCGTCGAAGATGTTCAAGCTCTTCTTTACTCCGATAGAGAAAGCGCTTGACGGACTCGATATCTGGTATGCGAAGATGCTGAATTGGGCTGTACGTCATCGTCCGATTGTCATTGTGGGATGTATTGCTTTCTTCATTGTCAGTTTGCTGTGTGCAAAGGGCATCGGTACGGAGTTCTTCCCGGCACAGGATAATGCTCGTATTGCCGTGCAGTTGGAGCTTCCGATCGGTACACGAAAAGAGATAGCGCAGGAACTTTCGGAGAAATTAACCAACCAATGGCTGACGAAGTATAAAGACATCATGAAAGTCTGCAACTACACCGTTGGTCAGGCTGACTCCGATAATACTTGGGCATCTATGCAGGACAACGGTTCGCATATTATCTCGTTCAACATCAGTTTGGTTGATCCGGGCGATCGTGATATCACTTTGGAAGCAGTCTGTGATGAGATGCGTGAAGATTTGAAGGCCTATCCGGAATTCAGTAAAGCACAGGTAATTCTCGGTGGTAGCAACACAGGTATGTCCGCACAGGCAAGTGCCGACTTTGAGGTTTACGGATACGACATGACAATGACCGATAGCGTAGCCGCTCGTCTGAAACGTGAATTGCTGAAAGTAAAAGGCGTGACTGAGGTAAACATCAGCCGTAGTGACTACCAGCCGGAATATCAAGTAGACTTTGACCGTGAAAAACTGGCAATGCATGGCTTGAATCTTTCAACAGCCGGTAACTATCTGCGTAATCGTGTCAATGGTGCGGTAGCATCTAAATATCGTGAAGACGGAGATGAGTATGATATCAAAGTGCGTTATGCGCCCGAATTCCGTACAAGTCTGGAGAGTCTCGAAAATATTCTCATTTACAATGCGCAAGGACAATCCGTTCGTGTGAAAGACGTCGGAAAGGTAGTCGAACGTTTCGCGCCTCCTACTATTGAACGTAAAGACCGCGAACGTATCGTGACCGTTTCCGCAGTAATCTCCGGTGCTCCGTTGGGCGACGTAGTAGCTGCCGGTAATAAGGTGATAGATAAAATGGATCTTCCGGGAGATGTCACCATTCAGATTTCCGGTTCATACGAAGACCAGCAGGATTCGTTCCGCGATTTGGGAACACTTGCCATCCTGATTGTTGTGCTCGTATTTATCGTGATGGCAGCACAGTTCGAGTCACTGACCTATCCGTTCATTATTATGTTCTCCCTGCCGTTTGCTTTTAGCGGTGTCTTGATGGCACTATTCTTTACGAACAGTACATTGAGTGTCATGAGTTTGTTGGGAGGTATCATGCTGATTGGTATTGTGGTGAAGAACGGTATCGTGCTTATCGACTACATCACCCTTTGTCGCGAACGTGGACTGGCAGTGTTGAACTCTGTAGTAACCGCTGGTAAGAGCCGTCTCCGCCCGGTATTGATGACCACTGCCACTACCGTTCTTGGTATGATTCCGATGGCTATCGGTGGCGGTCAGGGTTCTGAAATGTGGAGTCCGATGGCGATTGCCGTAATCGGTGGTTTGACGATCTCTACTGTTTTGACATTGATTTTGATTCCTACTCTATATTGTGTATTTGCAGGAACAGGTATTAAGAACCGTCGTCGTAAGCTCCGTCGTCAACGTGAATTGGATGTTTACTTCCAGGCGAATAAAGACAGTATTATTAAGAAATAATAAAGAAAAGAAATATGAAATCAGTATTGATAACATTCGATCAGGCTTATTACGAACGAATCATGGCATTACTCGACCGTTTGGGTTGTCGTGGTTTTACGTACCTTGAGAAAGTACAGGGACGTGGTTCGAAAACAGGCGATCCGCATTTCGGAAGCCATGCCTGGCCAAGTATGTGCTCGGCTATCTTGACGATAGTAGACGATAGCAAAGTCGATCCGTTGCTCGACACCTTGCATATAATGGACTTGGAAACCGAACAATTAGGTTTGCGTGCATTTGTGTGGAACATTGAACGGACGATCTGACCGATGTCCGGCATGTAAATAAGTAAAAAGGGAGAATCTCATAAATAATGTAGATTCTCCCTTCTTTTTTATTGCTTTTCTCTATCTTTGCAGCCTGAAAATGTCCGGCACCGATGAAGGCCTCCTCCGGCACCGATGAGGAGATGGTTCGGCACCGAGGAAGAGGTAGCTCGGCACCGGGTAAAAACAAGAACTAAAATAGTGCCTATATCTACTTGTAAAGATGGAGATAATAAAGAATTATTTGAAATATTCGTTGTGGTTCGTACTGATTGTGTTTGCAGTCTTACTCGGGCTTCATTGGCTTCCGGCGCTGACTATTGACGGGCACACGATGAGGCGTGTAGACCTTTTGAGCGACCTTCGTTATCCGGAATCAGAGACTGCCGCAGCTGATTCGGACAGCATCCCTTTGCCTCCTGTTGTAAAACCTGCCTTTGTAGATACCTGTCGTACAGGTATGACTTGCATTGAAGATTACAGTGATTCCACTCTCCGGGGGATGACTCCTTTTTATAAAGCACTTGACCGTGTCTCTTCCGATGACTCCGATGACAAACAGGTGCGTATTGCCGTATTCGGAGATTCCTTTATCGAAGCGGATATCTTTACGGCTGACTTACGCGAAATGCTTCAGAAACAATTCGGCGGTTGTGGTGTAGGTTTTGTTACCATCACTTCCATGACAAGCGGTTACCGTCCTACGGTGCGACATACGTTTGGCGGATGGTCCAGTCATGCGGTAACAGACAGCGTCTATTTCGATAAGAAGAAACAAGGCATATCCGGTCATTATTTCGTTCCCCGCAACGGAGCTTATGTAGAACTGCGCGGGCAAAATAAATATGCCTCCCTGCTCGATACTTGCCAGCGTGCCTCCATCTTCTTCCATAACAGAGACTCCGTTCTCCTTTCTGCTCGTGTGAACAAAGGAGAAAACAAGAATTATTCATTAGGCCCTTCCGACGGATTGCAGCAAATTCAGGTAGACGGACGCATCGGCTCTATCCGTTGGACAGTAGACCGTGCAGACTCTACATTGTTCTATGGTTTGGCAATGGATGGAAAGAAAGGAATCATTCTCGACAACTTCTCGTTGCGTGGCAGTTCCGGTCTTTCTCTGCGGGGCATTCCTTCACAGATGTTGAAACAGTTTAACCGCCAACGTCCTTACGACCTCATTATCCTCGAATATGGTTTGAATGTAGCTACCGAACGGGGACGCAATTATGATAACTATCAAAAAGGACTGCTCACAGCTATCGAGCATTTGAAAGAATGTTTCCCACAAGCAGGAATCCTGTTGTTGAGCGTCGGCGACCGTGATTCTAAAAACGAGAACGGTGAACTTCGTACCATGCCCGGTGTGAAGAATCTGATTCGTTATCAGCAGAACATTGCAGCCGAAAGCGGCATCGCCTTTTGGAATATGTTTGAAGCAATGGGCGGAGAAGGCAGCATGGCAAAACTGGTGCATGCCAAACCTTCTATGGCAAATTACGATTATACGCATATAAACTTCCGTGGCGGCAAGCATTTGGCGGGACTACTTTATGAAACGATGATCTATGGTAAGGAACAATACGACAGGAGGCGTGCTTATGAGCAAGAATAATCTGCAGTCTGTCTTTATTCTTATTCTCGCCGGTATGTTGAGTGTTCCTTGTTTCCTTGCAGAAGCAATCGCGCAAGACCGTATCCCTGTATGTCCTCCACTGGGAAAGACCGCAAAACTTATAAAGCCTTTACGGGAAATGAACTGGGCGAATGATACGATCACTGTACAAATATCCTTCCCTTCAGCTTTCCGCGAAACCGGTCGGAATGAGATTATTGACAGTATCGCTCTGCTAGCTCCCGTCTTCGAACATCTTCGCCAGGTGCGTGCCGGACTCTCCGAAGATACAGTCCGTATCGTTCATATTGGCGACAGCCATGTACGTGGACATATCTACCCTCAAACCATCGGTGCCCGTTTGACAGAAACTTTCGGTGCTGTTTCTTATATAGATAAAGGCGTCAACGGAGCTACTTGCCTTACCTTTACCCATCCGGATCGTATTGCCGAAATTGCCGCCCTGAAGCCCGAATTGTTGATTCTCTCTTTCGGAACCAATGAAAGCCATAACCGGCGTTATAATATAAATGTGCACTACAATCAGATGGATGAACTGGTGAAACTGTTGCGCGACAGTCTTCCTAACGTACCCATTCTTCTGACTACCCCTCCCGGTTCTTATGAAAGTTTCCGGCAGCGAAGGCGTAGACGCACGTATGCCATCAATCCACGTACAGCGACAGCAGCGGAAACCATTCGTCGTTATGCAAAAGACCATCGTCTGCTCGTGTGGGATATGTACGATGTAGTCGGAGGGAAGCGCCGTGCCTGCACGAACTGGACGGACGCAAAACTGATGCGGCCCGATCATGTACATTATTTACCCGAAGGATACATCCTGCAAGGAAATTTATTATACCAAGCACTTATCAAAGCATATAATGACTATGTTTCCCATTGATATAGATTTCAGTAGACTGAAAGAGGTACTTACCTACGATCCGCAAGCGCCAATGATATTCAGCAGCGGTATCTTCCTTTGGTTGTTCGCTGCTTTCATGGTGGTGTATGTGTTGCTACAACACAAATACACCGCCCGTATCATGTTTGTTACTCTCTTCTCCTATTATTTTTACTATAAGAGTAGCGGCACCTATTTTTTCCTGCTTGCCATAGTCACCGTTGCCGACTTTTTCCTTGCGCAACTTATGGATCGTGTAGAGGGTTATTGGAAACGTAAAGGATTGGTCGCTTTGAGTTTGGGAGTTAATTTAGGACTTCTTGCTTATTTCAAATATACCAATTTTCTGGGTGGAGTGATTGCGTCATTGATGGGAGGAGAATTTACCGCTCTCGATATATTCCTGCCGGTCGGCATCTCCTTTTTCACTTTCCAGTCATTGAGCTACACCATCGACGTTTACCGAAGAGACATAAAACCATTGACCAATCTTTTGGACTATGCCTTCTACGTATCTTTCTTCCCCCAGTTGGTGGCAGGACCTATCGTGCGTGCCCGCGACTTTATCCCGCAAATCCGGAAACCCTTATTCGTCTCGCAGGAAATGTTCGGACGCGGAATTTTTCTGATCGTTTCCGGTCTTTTCAAGAAAGCCATCATATCCGATTATATCAGTATCAATTTTGTGGAACGTATTTTTGATAACCCTACTCTTTATTCCGGTGTTGAGAATCTGATGGGCGTATATGGTTATGCTTTGCAGATTTACTGTGACTTTTCCGGATATAGCGACATGGCTATCGGTATCGCCTTATTGTTAGGTTTCCATTTCAATCTCAACTTTAATTCACCTTATAAGTCTGCCTCTATTACGGAATTTTGGCGTCGTTGGCACATATCTTTATCCAGTTGGTTAAAAGATTATTTATACATTTCTTTGGGAGGAAACCGAAAAGGTAAATTCCGGCAATATCTCAACTTGATAATTACCATGTTCTTGGGCGGTCTGTGGCATGGTGCCTCCTGGAACTTCGTTCTTTGGGGAACTTTTCATGGAGTAGCTCTGGCATTACATAAAATGTGGATGTCTATCACCGGGCGTAAGAAAGGAGAGGAAAGTCACGGTTGGCGGCGTGTGTTTGGAGTGATTATCACTTTCCATTTCGTCTGCTTCTGCTGGATTTTCTTCCGTAATGCCGATTTTCAGAATTCAATGGATATGCTGGGACAGATATTCACTACTTTCCGTCCGCAACTGTTCCCGCAATTACTAGAAGGATATTGGAAAGTATTTGCGTTGATGTTGCTTGGCTTCCTGCTTCATTTTGCTCCTGATAGTTGGGAAAATGTAGCTTGTCGAGGAGTGATCCGTTTGCCGTTCCTAGGAAAAGCAGTATTGATGGTCGCTTTGATTTATCTGGTTATTCAGATGAAGAGTTCGGAAATTCAACCGTTTATTTATTTCCAGTTCTGATTGGTTGTATGGTTAATGTGGCATCCTGCTTTTAATTAGAGTATTCTTTTTAATATTCGACTAAAGCTGTAATTGGAATATTTTTCCTTACTTTGTGAAAGGAAAATATAAACATTCTGTTTTATGGAAAACTCTTTTAGTTATCAGCCGGCAGCCGGACGCTACGAACGGATGCCCTATAAATATTGTGGCAAGAGCGGCTTGCAGTTACCTTTAATCTCTTTGGGGTTGTGGCACAACTTCGGTAGTGTGGACAATTTCGATGTAGCAACCGACATGATTAAGTATGCATTCGATCATGGTGTCACCCATTTCGACCTGGCAAACAATTATGGTCCTGTTCCCGGAAGTGCTGAAACCAATTTCGGACGAATCTTGCGAGAGAACTTCCAGGGTTATCGGGATGAAATGATCATCTCTTCCAAAGCCGGTCATGAAATGTGGGCTGGCCCTTATGGCGGAAATAGCTCCCGTAAAAATCTGATGGCGAGCATTGACCAAAGTCTCCGCCGGACAGGATTGGAGTATTTTGATATCTTTTATAGCCATCGTTATGATGGAGTTACTCCGGTCGAAGAAACCATTCAGACATTGATTGATATCGTGAAACAAGGGAAAGCTCTGTATATCGGAATCTCCAAATATCCCCCCGAACAAGCACGTATGGCCTACGAGATGATGGCAAAAGCCGGTGTTCCCTGTCTCATCAGCCAGTATCGGTATAGTATGTTCGACCGTGAGGTGGAGGCGGAAACACTTCCGCTGGCAGCAGAATATGGTTCCGGTTTCATCGCCTTTTCTCCTTTGGCGCAAGGACTGTTGACAGATAAATACCTGAATGGTATTCCGGAAGGTTCACGTGCCGCACGTTCTTCGGGTTTTCTTCAGCTTTCGCAAGTGACGCCTGAAAAGGTAGAAGCCGCCCGCCAGTTGAATGAAATAGCCCTCCGGCGTGGACAAACACTTGCTGAAATGGCACTGGCATGGGTATTGAAAGACGAACGGATGACTTCGGTGATTGTGGGCGCAAGCTCTGTCAACCAGTTGGCCGACAATTTGAAAGCACTGGAACATTTGGAATTCATGGCAGATGAGTTGAAAGAGATCGAACAGATTTTACCTGAATAATTTCAGCCTGAATCGTATGCTGATTTCACCTTATTATTGAAAATGATAAGGTGAAGTCATCTATTTTAAGGATGCTCCTGTCCAGTCATATACATATTTCCAAGATTTAACCATGCGATTGCATCTCCTCTGGCTGCTGCTATTTTAAAATATTCAAAAGGTTTTTAAAGTCACTAGCATCTATATCATTTAATAACAAAAGAATGGAATATTATTGAGTAAAAAAACAGAAAAGTGTTAGGAATGCTCGAAAAAAATATATACATTCGTATAATATTCACCTTAAATAGTCGCCCCTTAGAATGTGCTTTTACGCCTAATAATCAACATATTAATATATAAATTGCTTTGATATATCTGCAAGTTTTTGTATCTTTATGGTTGAAAACTTGCAGATTATTATGATAAACAAGACCACCCCTCAGCCCTCCTTGTTCAGCTCTTTGACAGACCAGCTGAATCCCAGGCATCCCTTATACCTGCTTGCCAATAAGATAGACTGGCGCCGTTTTGAAGAAGCTTTCTCCCCGCTATACTGTGCCGTCAACGGTCGTCCGGCCAAACC